>NZ_JBFHKV010000373.1:0-7146 GCF_041595215.1 Stieleria sp.
AGGTCCCGGCAAGGAAGCAAGGGACCGCGTCGAACCGAATCGAGTGGTGTTCCACTCAACCGAAAAACCACCGGCTCCCGGTCCCATAGCGCGTTATCCTCCGCCCCCCTAGGATCTCGTACTGGACCGGGGGCTTTTTTAATGCGCCGGTCCTGCTCGATCGGTTTGTCGTACCACGCTCTCGGTCTGTGATGCCCCGTGGCGTAACGGTTCGTTGAGTTCATCCGATCGCATGTGGGATTAGCCGCGAGCGCGCAAGCGTACGGGCATTCATCGTGTAGATGACTCGTCGGCGCCCGTAGGCTCGCGCCAAACGGCTGATTCAATGAACAAGCCTGTAAGCTTGCGGTTGCGAGCGTATCTCGCAGCAGCTGAAAGCTGGCGTTTCGAGGGAAGCAAGCTGAAAGCTGGCGCTTCCAGGGAGGCAAGCTGGAAGCTTACCCCACGTTGGGCACCGCATCAGCGACCGCGGTTACTGGTCTGTTTCTTCTTCGGCTTTGTGTTCCTGCTTTGCATTCGCCGGCCCCAGGATAAAGCGATACCCCGCGTCGCGGATCGTCAGCAGGTGCACCGGCTGGCTGCTATCGGGTTCGATGATCTTGCGTAGCTGCGCGACGGTTTGGTCGACGGCGCGGGTTTGCAGATTCCCGCTGATCTCCCAGACTTCGCTCAGCAATTCGCTGCGGCTGATCACGCGGTCGGGGTTTTCCACGAAGTACCGCAGCAGCTTCAACTGTTTGGGTGTCATCGGCACCGACTTGCCCCCGACGGTGACTTCGTGATTGAGAAAGTGCGCCGAGACATCGCCGAACGCGATCTGTTCGATCGACTCGCGGATGCGGCGCGGCGACGCGTTTGCCGACGATGCCTGGGAGTGTTGGAGCAGGTTTTTCACCCGGCTGAGTAATTCATCCAGTTCGAACGGCTTGTTCATGTACTGATTGGCCCCCACGTCAAAACCCCGGGCGCGATCTTCGGCCAGCGTGCGGGCCGACAGCATCAGGACCGGGGTGGTGACGCCGGCGTCTCGGATCGTCTCGCAAACCGTGTAACCGCTCATCCCGGGCAGCATCAGATCCAAGACGATCAAATGAATCGGTTCGTTGGATGCATCGATCAAGCGTAGCGCCGTCGGCCCATCTTCGACCAACGTGACACGATAGTTGTCGGCTTCAAGGTTGTACTTGATCCCGACCCCCAAGTGCTTTTCATCTTCGACGACAAGGATATGCGGGCGCATGGCGACAATAACTAAGTGGAAACGAGAACGGGAAACGCGTCTGGTCGGGCGGCCATCCTGGTGCGGGGCATTTGGTGCCGTGTCATTCCGTCGGCACGTCCGAGACCGCTTGTTTCATTGTGACTTCAAAAACGGTTCCGGCGACCCCATCGATTTCACGGCGGCCGCGAATCCGCACGCTCGCCCCGACGGCTTTACTGACCGTCCGCACCAGGTAGAGCCCCAGGCCGGTGCCGGGCGTGCTGCGTTCAAGTTCGTTGCCCAGCCGCACAAAACGCCCGAAGATCTTGCGGCGTTTGTCGTACGGAATCCCCGCGCCGTTGTCGGTGATCGAGACGACCACTTGATCCTCTTTGCCTTCGACCGGGCGAATCGACACGATGACTTCGGGAGGCGAACCGCCGTACTTGATGGCATTGTCGATCAAGTTTCGAAACAGGATTTCCAGCTGCACCGATTGGCTGCGGATCGTCACCGGCGGGCAATCGATTCGAACCGTTTCGACCGGCAACCGGTAACGCATGCACGCCGCTTCGCCGCATTCGGCCAGTAACTGGTCAAGCCGGAACACCTCGTCGTCCTCGGGCTCGTTGCCGCGATCGATCCGCGCCGCATCGAGCAGATGGTTGATCAGGGCGTCGAGTCGCTCGACGTCATCCAGCATGATGCGATGGAAATCGCGTTGCTGCGACTCATCGACGCTGTGCCGAGACATGGTCTGCAGGTACAGCTTCAACGACGCGATCGGGCTTTTCAATTCATGGGTGACCGAGTCGAGGAAATTGGATTGCCGTTGATTCAAGCGGACGGCTTTGATAGTCAGCGTCAGGTAGACGATCACGCCGGCCAGGATGCTCAGCAGCAACAGGCTGCCCAGAATAAACAGCGTCCAGAACAGCCCGCTGCGTTCGGATCCGATGAAGCTGGAGATCGCCCAGATCGCACCGAGGATCACGACCAGGACGATCAGGACGACGCCCAGTGTGACGGGCGCCCGCAGGGAACGACGTTCGAGCATGTCTAGTCGGAAAGGGGGAGCGGAGAAGAAACCGGAGTCGCGGGCCAGTTTAACGCCCGACGTCTTTGTGCTAACCGCACCCCATTTCGGGGAGCCGCAAAATGTCTGTGCACGTGTTCATTCGAGGCCGATTTTGAACCGACAAAGACGACGAGGATCCGCCAGTTTGACCGACGCCGAAGCGACCCATCTTAAAAAATCAAGATTCGGTCCGCTTTTTTGGTTTTCTGACCATGACGGAACTTAGGTTCCCGGCAATAATCGGATTAAGTGAATTTAGTTTCCACTAGGCGGGAAATGAAGAGAGGGATCTATGAATAGCCACGTCCAGGTCATCCGGTTTTCAGAAGCGACCATCCGCCAGGTCAGGCTCGATTGCAATCGTGCCATGATCCGCGCTCGCTTTTGCCCCCAACGCAGCGAGATCTTGCAGTTGCGTTGCATCGACAACCGCGCCGAGACGGAGACCGAGTTCGGTAACCAACTCTGGTACTTCGAGGGCGTCGGGGTCGACGAACTGGATCGCCGTCACCGCGTCTATGGAGTCGTGGAGTACTCGACGCAATTCGGCTTGAACGAGTTGGTCGAAGACGGGGTGTTCACGACCGAGAACCAGCGTGAGCGGTTTCGCAGCCTGTATGAGCGCGAAGTCCAACGCCCGGACTGGCGTCACCCGGGGCACCGTTTGTTGGCTGCCGCCGTGATCGCCGTATCGGTCGTTTGGCTGGGCTATCTGATGATCAGCTCGGTTTCCGGCTAGACGTCCGCGACGCGACGCCCCGCTAGTGCGGGTCGTTGTCGAGGCACCCGGGGCGGATTTCAAGACTCGGCGTTATACTGGTCGGCACGCCGCCACTCATTGAAGATCCGCCGTGCCAGACCCCATCGTTGATGTCCATCAGCTGCGAAAAACGTATCGCAGTCTGTCGCTGACCGGACGCCGCCGCATCGATGCCGTTCGCGGCGTTTCGCTGCAAGCTTTTCCGGGCGAGGTGTTCGGCTTGCTCGGCCCCAACGGCGCCGGGAAGACGACCCTGATCAAAATGCTGTTGGGCGTGGTCAAACCCTCCGGCGGCCATGCCCGATTGCTCGGGCAACCGATCGGCAGCTCCGCCGCCCGCTCTCGCGTCGGTTATCTGCCCGAATCGTTGCGCGTCGATCGCCATCACTCGGCGCGATCGGCGCTCCGTTACTACGGCCGGATGAGTGGCATGACCGCGGCCGAAATCCACTCGCGCAGCGACGAGTTGCTGAAACTGGTCGGGCTCGAAGGACGTGATCGCGAGTCGGTCCGTCGGTTCAGCAAGGGAATGTACCAGCGTCTCGGACTCGCCCAGGCGCTGCTGCATGACCCCGATCTGCTGGTCCTGGATGAACCGACCGACGGGCTCGATCCGGTCGGCCGCAACGAAGTCCGCAAAGTGATCGATCGGTTGCGTGACAGCGGCAAGACGATTTTCCTCAACAGCCACATCCTGCAGGAAGTGGAGATGGTTTGCACGCGGGTGGCGATCCTGGCCAAGGGCGAAATCAAAGCGATCGGACCGATCGATGAGCTGGCGCACCGCGACCAACAAAAGCTGATCGTCGAAGTGCCCGGCGACGTCGAACCGGATTGGCAGGCGATCTTCGGCGACTCCATCACGGTCGACATCGAATCGACCCGAGTTCGCGAGGCGTTCCGTTTGTCGATCGCGGTCGTTGACCAGGATCAGATCAATGCGATCGTGGACCAACTGCGGCGAAACGATCAATCGATCGCTCGATTGGAAGTGCGTCGTGAGTCCTTGGAGGAAACGTTCATGCGTCTGGTGGGAACGGACTCAGTCGAGGGTGTCGCCGGGGAGGAGGTCGCCGGCGAGGAGGTGCTGTCATGATCAAACCTTATTTGGCCGTGATCGCGGACTCGTTTCATTCGGCACTTTCGTCGCGGATCCTCTGGATCGCGATGGTGGCGATTTGGATCTTCTTGGCCGCGCTGGCACCGATCGGATACCACGAGGATTACACGACGACGTTTCGTTGGTTCGACTTGGACAACGGGACGCAGATGAAGGCGATGCTCGCGCGGGGACTGGTCGATCCCAAGGAATCGGAAACGGCCCTGGGGCGACTTGCCCGCACCTTTCCCGAAGACATCAAACGGAAGCTTCGCCAGGTCGCCCGCGGTGAAGACGTTCGGATCGACAAGGGGGCGCTGGCCGATTCTCTCAACGAGTCCCTGGACAACGAAGACTGGTACGATGCCGAAGCGTGGCGAACGACGGTCCGGCTGCGCGAGCTTCGCGAGTTGGACGAGATCCCGGACGATGAAATCAGTGAACCGGAACGTCGCCGGCGGGCGCGGTTGCGGATCGAAGCGGCGTTGCCGGGCGTCTTCACCGCGATGTCGGCGCGGTCCATCACCCTGTCCTACGCGGGCTTCGACTTTCCGGCCTTCTTTCTGATCGGCAAAGAACAATTCGTTTCGCTGATCAATCAGTTTGTCGTCCCGATCATGATGGATTGGTTGCTCGGTTTTGCGTTGATCTTTCTAGGCATCTTGGTCACCGCGTCGATCATTCCCGACATGCTGCAACCGGGATCGTTACACCTGTTGTTGAGCAAGCCGATCTCGCGAACGATGTTGCTGTTGTCAAAGTTCATCGGCGGTTGTGCGTTCGTCTTTCTCTGCGTCAGCCAATTGGTGATCGGCCTGTGGTTGATCTCCGGCTTTCGGCTGGACATTTGGAACGCGCGGGTGTTGTGGTGCATCCCGGTGGCGGTGTTTTTGTTTGCGGTGTTCTTCAGTGTCTCCTTGCTCGCCGGGCTGCGCTGGCGCTCTCCGATTCTGTCGATCGGTGTGACCTGCATGTTCGGCGCCTTTGTGTTGGTGATCGGACTGATCGGCGGATACTTTGACGCACTCGTTCGCGCACCCGACCGTATCTCGCAGCTGTCCTTTGATGGTCAAGACATCGTGATCGCGACGCGTGGCGGCGAACTGAAGCGGTTCGACAGCGAATCGAATCAATGGGCCGATGTAATCGAAGGCGATTTCCGACGCCGCGATTTGATCGTGCCTCCGGTTCGCATCGCCCCCGGAAAGATCGCGACGGCGCGCATCCGGGGTGGCCGATTCAATTTGTACGGCAGCGGATCGCTGGACTTGTTGGTGCTCGATCGGTCCAATGACTGGAAGCCCAACCCGGGATTGCGACTGCCTAACGGCACGCGTCGATTGCTGGTTGTCGGCAACCGCCTGATCGCATTGAACAACACCGGGCTGATGGCGACGACCATTCAGCAAGTGTTAGACGAATCGGGAATCGACGATGACGAACCGGACCAAACGTCCGACGATCGAACCACTGACACGGGCAGTGACTCGGGCACTGACTCCGAAGCGGAAGACGGATCGCCGGACATCGAGGTGTCCAACATCGGGGTCACGGCTTGGATCACCGACTTGATTCGAATGCAGGGCGGTGCGACCGAAGCCTTTCGCGTGATCTTGCCCAAGGGAGTCACGCTGACCGATCCGGTGCGACTGGATGTGCTTCCCGATGGCCGGTCGCTGGTCGTTTACGCCCGCGGACGGTTGATGCGACTGGAGTTGCCCGGTGGCGGCGGTGGTGGCGGTGACGACGCGCACGGGGCGACGGCGACGTTGGCCGCGGATCTGATGTTGGACGACAATGACGCGGCGCGGGCGACGATGGCGGCGGCGGGCCGGTCGGTGTTGCTTGCCCGTGACGACGAGCCGGTCCGCTGGTACCAGGCCGACTCGCTGGCGTTGTTGGCCGAGTTCCCCTCGCCGGACGACCAGACGGTCGTGGCCGCAGAGGGATTGGGGGCGACCGATCGATTCGCTTTGCTGACGACCGACGGCAGCGTCCGGGTCGCGACGCGCAGCGGAGATCGGGTGGAGTGGGTCACCCTGCCTCAGAGCGAAGTGACGGCCATCAAGTACGACCAGCAATCCGGTCGGCTGGCGATCGCGCACCACATCGATTCGATCGACTTTGTCGCAATCGGCCCCGACGCCACGGCCTCCGTGACGATCGAACGGGCCGTTCGCCCCTCCCTGACCAGTTGGCGGAGTGTTGATCGATACGTCATCACGCCGTTGCGAACGCTGACACCGCAGACGGGGGAATTGAGCCAGACCGTCGCGGCGTTGGTGAGCGGTAAGACGTCCTTCGCGATCGGCGACGTGGCCAACGACGAGCAGGAGGTGGTGCAGCTGAAAATCGTTCGCCCGGTCGTCAGTTGCAGCCTGTTTTTGGCCGTTATGCTAACGCTTTCGTGCGTTTACTTCGCACGACGCGATTTTTAACGCCCTGTCGTTGAAGCTCGGACTGTTGACGTGAAGTTTGGTTATTATATCGACCTTCCAGTTCTCTACCCGCTAGACATCAATCCCACCATGAAACTCACCCGCCTGGTCTTTGCTGCCGCGATCGCAGCCTTCGTCACGATGCCACCGGTCACGCAGGCCGAATCTCCCGACGCCTTCCAGCCGCTGTTCAACGGCGAGAACCTGGAGGGCTGGCACGGGCGTCCCCATTTCAGCCCGATCAAGTTGGCCGAAATGCCCGAGGAAGAACGCAACGCAAAGCTGGCCGAGTGGCAAGCCGATGCCGAAAAACACTGGCGCGTCGAAAATGGTGAACTGGTCAACGACGGACACGGCGCCTACCTGGTCACCAATCAAGACTACCGTGACTATGAGTTGTATCTGGAGTACAAGACCGTCCCGCTGGCTGACAGCGGAATCTATTTGAAGGGAACCCCGCAAGTTCAAATCTGGGACTCCACCGAAACCGCCAAGTTCAAACTTGGTGCCGACAAGGGAAGCGGTGGGCTTTGGAATAACAGCGCCGGTGCCCCGGGCAAAGATCCGTTG
>NZ_JBFHKV010000374.1:0-7138 GCF_041595215.1 Stieleria sp.
GCGGTGGGCATGCGTGTCGCAATCGCCGGCGATTTCACGAAGCCGGCGGGCCCAATCGTGACGATCGCGTCCCACCACCACGCCGCGCCAAGCGTGTTGGCTGCGTCGTCGCGCCGCGGTTGCGGCACCGTCGGCACAGGCAACATCATGTTCGTCCAGCCAATCGGCCAGACGTGACGCGGTTTCGGCCAACGCGGTCTTGTCGTGCGCCGAAATCGGCAGCAACATCGGCGGGTGATCGTCCGCTGGCGCTGAACGTTTCGGGACTTCTTGGGGCGGTTGTCCCAGAATCACGTGGGCGTTCGCCCCGCCGTAGCCGAAACCATTGACTCCCGCCAACCGTGGTCCGTCGCAATCCCACGGTTCGGTCGAACGGGGAACCCGCAATCCGTTGGCGTCGAAATGAATGTCCGGGTTGGGCGTTTCGAAATTCAAATGCGCGGGGATGGTTTGATGCTTCAAGGACAGTGCGACCTTGATCACACTGGCGATCCCGGCACCCGCTTCGAGGTGTCCGATATTGGTTTTCACGCTGCCGATGCGGCAGGCGTCTGAGCCGCTGCGGCCGTAGCAATGGGAGATCGCACGGGCTTCGATCGGATCGCCGATCGGCGTGCCGGTCCCGTGGGCTTCGACGTAGCTGATGTCGTCACCGGCCAAGCCCGCCGATTGCAGTGCAGATTCGATCAAAGCTTGCTGGGCTGATTGACTGGGCACGGTCAATCCGTCCGTGCGGCCGTCTTGATTGGTCGCCGAACCATGAATCACCGCGTAGATCGAATCGCCATCGGCAACAGCGTCTTCGAGTCGCTTCAACAGCACCATGCCGGCGCCTTCGCTGCGCACGTAGCCGTTGGCCGAGGCGTCAAAGGTCTTGCAGCGTCCGTCCGGTGCAAGCACTCCGAGCTGGCTGAAGGCGACGAAGAAGTCCGGCAGAATCAACGCGTTGACGCCGCCGGCCAATGCCATTTGATTGGCACTCGATTGCAGGTTCTGGCAAGCCATGTGGACCGCGATCAGCGACGAGGAACACGCCGTATCGATCGCGACGCTTTCGCCACGCAAGTCAAAACAATACGAAATGCGGTTGGCAGCGATGCTGCTGCTGCCGCCGGTATTGCTGTAGGGGCCGATCACGCCGCGGTCACGGTAGCTGAGCGCACCGACGGCATAGTCAAAGCTAGAGATCCCGACGTGGACGGAGATCGGTCGGCCGGCCATCGATTCGAGCGGCACCCCGGCGTCCTCGGTCGCCCGATACGCCGTCTCCAGCAACATCCGCTGCTGGGGATCCATCGAGGCCGCTTCGCGCGGTGAAATCCCAAACAGCTGCGGATCAAACTGGTCGATCCCGTCGATGTAGCCCCCCCAGCGACTTTGGGTTTTTCCCGGTCGGGCGTGTCCCGGGGCGTAAAACTTCTCCAGGCTCCAACGGTCTTGTGGAGTCAAAGTGATGGCATCGCGTCCCAATTCGAGCAACTGCCAATAGCTCTCGGGGGAATCGCAGCCACCTGGAAATCGGCATCCCATTCCGATGATGGCGATCGGGCGAAAATCTGTCGTCACGGGTTTATTCAAGGGTGCAGAGTCAAGAAATCGTAAGGGGCCGAACTCGTCGGGAGCATGCCGTCGCGACCACAAAATACCTTCATGCGAGGTGGATTGCCGCGTCGGCCGCATCACTCCCTGCGTCGAAAGCGAGGGAATCGCTCAAGTCATACAGACAAAATTGAAGCGATTGGGGAAGCGAGAGACGCCGCGATGCTTGACGAACCCAGGCTCAAGAAACCCTGGCTCCAAATAATCCCGTGCCTGCCCACCCCCGTTGCGGACCGCAAGTGCCGTTCCACTCGCCCAAAATTTGGGCCACCGATCCGCCGGTGACGCCCATCAGGAGTTTCGCAGTGCTTCGGTCGGCATTACCGAAGCGGCACGTTTGGCTGGTAACAGCGCCCCGAGCAGCCCGATAAAGACCGATAAAACCGTACCTTCCAACAACGTCGCTGCGTCGATTGCGGGCACCAGCACCCCGCGAACCGCGGGATGTCGGCTCATTGCATCGGTGGCAAGGATTGCGAGGCCGCCGCCAAAAAAACTGGCCAGCAACGCCAGCATGATCGATTCGGAGACGATCATCCGGATCACACGCCGCCGCGGCCAGCCGACAGCGCGGAGCACGCCGATCTCACGCGTCCGCTCCAAAACACTGGTCATCATCGTGTTGAGTGTCCCGATCGCTCCGATCGCCAGGGCGATGATCGACGTCATCCAGGCCATCGACGACGCGAGTTGCATCCGTGTGTCGGTCCCCACGAATTCATCGGTCGTCATCGCGTGCAGGCGGCTGTCGACCGCGTGAATTTGGTCGACAATCGATCGCGCGTCCTTGCTGCCGACCGCCCGATCGAGCACCACGTTGATGTACGTTACTTGCCCACTGCGGTCGGAAATCGCCTGAAGCTGCTCCAGCGGCATGATCATCGAGCCGTTTTCCCAAACGCTGGAACTTTCGAAAATCCCGTCCACGACGTACGGCTCTTCGAAAATCATCACGTTCTGGCCGACCGAAATGCCCGCGCGATCGGCCAGATGGATCCCCAACGAAAGCTGCTTCGGGGGCGTTTCCGCCGAGCCGGCCACCGCCGAACGTCGCTCGCGCCAGCGGAAATCCTCTCGCAGCCAACTGTCCGCCGCGATGCCCATCGTGGGGACGCCGAAAATCTGTTGGTCTTCCAGCGAAAGTGTGTCCAGCAGAACGCCGGCGGCCCGGGCCACGCCGTCGAGTCGTTCGATCTGCCCGACCGCCTCTTCGCTGACACTGCTGCTCAATCGGTCCGCAGTGCCCTGGCGGGAGACGACGATGTCGATCGAGTGGGATTCATAGATGGCCGCAAACGACTCGGTGAACCCCTTGGCGATCCCCCGCAGTGCGACGACTGACGCGACCGCCATCGTCAATGCGATCAGGGTCAACGCGGCCCGCAGCGGGCGGCGAGTCAGGTTTTTCAGGATTAACGCGCTAAATCGCATCGTGCCAGGCAAAATCGGGAGATTGGTGTTGCAGCGGACGGTCCGCAACCGGCAAAAGCAAAGTTTGGCCGACGGGAGCCAGTTTCACCGATTTCAACCCAGCTGTCGATTCACCCGACCCATGAACCTGCACCCGACCACCGACATGGAAAGGCCCAATGGATCGCGACCGGCAACAAGAACGTCGTGCAGTCGATGTCACCCTCCCTCCGGGCATTGGTGTGTGCACAACTTTGGGCAAAAAGCGACTTGTGTCGAAACCAATGCTCAGGGGAAGAGTGATGAAAACCCTTCCTGATCAACGATTGAAACCCGACACGAAACCGCGACGGCGGTGCGATTCCACGCTGCTCCTATTGCTTTTCCTCGTGTTGCTCTCCAGCGGTTGCGGCAGCAAAGTGTTTCGCCACAACGGCGCGGTCAACATGGCTGGCGGTTTTAACATGACCGGCGACATGACCGTCGACGGCAAGATGGACATGGGCGAGTTAAAAACGACGGTCAGTCTCAGCCCCAACAGCCGCGTGACACCGCTGACATCAGTCGTCGTCTCCGGCCAGGCGACGCGGAATGGGAAACTTGCGGTCTTGGACGTGGACGACTTCCTGGTCGATCGCAACGTCGGCGGAATCGGTTCGATGGGCGAAAATCCGGTCGCCCTGTTCCATGAAAAGATCGACGCGATACGCAACGACAAAGACGTCAAAGCCGTCGTGCTGCGAATCAACTCGCCCGGCGGCGGCGTCACGGCGTCGGACATGATGTGCCATGAATTGGCGCGGCTGAAGCAAGACCGCCAGCTGCCGATCATCGCCAACATCATGACCGTCGGAACCGGCGGTGCCTATTATCTGGCCAATCACTGTGACGCCATCATCGCGCACCCGACAAGCATCGTCGGTGGAATCGGCGTGATCTTGAATCTCTACAACCTGCAAGACACGATGGGGCAGTTCAACGTCTTGTCGATGCCGATCAAGAGTGGCGAAAAAATCGACGCCGGAACGCCTGAACGCCCGATCGAAGCGGACGAACTGGTGATGTTGCAGCGGATCGCCGATGGGTTCCACCAGCGTTTGATTGATCAAATCAAATCGAAGCGGCCCAAGCTGGCCGAGTCGCAAGACCAATGGTCCGACGGCAGGGTGATGAGCGGAAGCGAAGCCCAGTCGATGGGGTTGGTCGATGGAATCGGCTACATCGACACCGCGATCGAATGGGCCAAGCAGCAAGCCGGATTAAAACCCGACGACCGCGTGGTGATGTATCGACGCGAAAACGACCACGCCTACACGCCGTTGGATGTCTCGCCCAATCAGCCAGTCTTCAGCTCGCTGATCCCGCTCCGCGTCCCCGGCCTCGACCGCAGCACCATGCCGACGTTCCTGTACCTATGGCAAAGCGACCCCGCGATGGCGACCCTGGCGCGACCCTAACGGCGACCGGCTGCGTACCATGCCGTTATGTCTGATCCCGAACGCCATCATTCGAGCCAACCGTCGCGCGATCCATCGCTGTTGGGCGACATTCAAAACCCCAAACTGATCTGGGCAAAGGGCACGCTTTTCCTCGCGCTGGGAATGCTTGCCGCCGGGATTCTGATTTCCAGGATTCCGGGGTTGTCGGAGATCGCATTGTTGTGCATCTGCATCTGGGCATTTTGCCGAGCCTACTACTTCGCGTTTTACGTGATCGAGCACTACGTCGACCCGACGTACCACTTTGCCGGGCTCGGTTCATTCGCCAAGTACGCCTGGACCCGCTGGCGATCAGGTGACCGCGACTGATGAGACCCCGCATTCGTTCGCGCCGCCAGTATCCCGTCTCACCAAGCGACTGAAGTACACCGTAGTGGACGAGGCGACGAGTCCTCGCCCAGCGTCTGTCGCAGGCCGTAGTGGACGAGGCGACGAGTCCTTCCCTAGCGTCTGGCGTAGACGGTCGTAGACGAGGCAACGAG
Organism: Stieleria sp.; assembly: GCF_041595215.1. NCBI lineage: Bacteria > Pseudomonadati > Planctomycetota > Planctomycetia > Pirellulales > Pirellulaceae > Stieleria > Stieleria sp. Next base: position 4,991 of record NZ_JBFHKV010000374.1, read on the forward strand.
TCCCTACGTGAAGTAGACCGTAGTGGACGAGGCGACGAGTCCTTCCCTATCGCATGAAGTAGACGGTCGTGGACAAGGCGACGATTCCTCGCCCAGCGTCTGTCGCAGACGGTAGTGGACGAGGCGACGAGTCCTTCCCTTACTGCCGACGGCAGAAAACGCGTTGCCTCGTCCACGACCTGAAATCTGAGCAGGTGATTCTTCATGGACCAACTCTTCTCCGTTATTTCCCGTGAATGCCCAACGCCTGACATCCCGACCGTAAAATGGGATTCTCGATGTCACACGGCGTTTCCGATGGAGTAGATTGGCCATCAGCAGCGATGACTCCAACTGTCGTCGTGGCCGGACGCGCGAACCACCCGCCCGCACACGCAGCCGCGGAGTCGGTGTCAATCGAAAACACCATGTCGTTCGCCGTGCCGCGGAGAACGGTGGACGTTACCCGTCAAATCCTTAGGTCGATTCCTACGCAATGTCGTTTCCTGGACGCATTCTATTCTATCTCGGCACGGGCGCGCTCCTCATGGGCGGCTACAAATCGTCACTGCTGCTACGCGGCAGCGTTTTCCCCGAGCGTGCCACGCTCACCAGCATTGGAAAAGTCAACGGAACGTCAAATGTCCACCTGACAGTTACGGACTTCGAGTTCGGCAAACACATTGTCACCTTAAAAGACGATGGCACTTGGCAACGCGTCTGGATACCGTTGCTGTTGCCCGATGGCTCTTGGCCCGATCGCAAAGTTGTTCTCCATTCAAAACACATCAAGAATCCTGCACAACTAAATGCTGTCCTGAAACGAAAGACTGTCACGGGTGTCGCAACAAATTTCTTTCAAAGCCTCGGCAAGAATCAGCAAGAACAGTTTGCACCTCTCTATCCGAATGTCAATCTGAGCGGTGCCATCGCGCTGGAACTCGATGGTACGATGCCGTCACCGTGGGTAGCTTACCCGCTTTTGATTTTTGGCCTCGTTGGATTTCCATCGGGCATCAAACTAATGTTTTTCCCGCGACGAGAGTCGCCGGAATCACTCACAGAAGACGATGGCCGAGCGGTGAACGGGCCCCGCCGATGACGCGAGTTTTGAAACCCAGTGTTTTGTCGGCGGCCCCGTTACCGCTGTCGTTCTGTGACAAAGAATAGAAAAACGCGAGAAGATGGCGAACGTCAAGAACAGTGACCGCGACGCACCGATGTTTGTAATCTACTGCAACGAGAGACGCGTCGCCACGATGTTTGATCCTCAATTCGAAGACATGTTTTGGTGTTCTTACCGACTTGAGCCAATAGACGAGTTTGGCGACCGAGTGATACACGACGCGAAGATCTGGGAACATGTCGCGTTCGTTGTGAAGGACATGCAAGGCAATCTGCCCAATTCAAACACCTTCTCGGGTGGTTTTGCAGATTTTTGTGATCGCAAGACCGACCGACTCTCGTTTCGTTCATTGTGGCCTCCGAGACCGTCACTTACGTCACGCCTCTTTGCCGCGTTCGCCGGGCTAGTTGGCTGCAATTCACAGACCCGAAAAAACACAGAACCAGAAACTGCACGTGGGTCGCGGGGTTGAGTTTGTTGAAGTGGCGAGTGGTCCGCGGCGACTGCGTGATCGTCAACGTTGAACACAATCGAACTGCTTGCCGCTTCGACGGTTGATCTGGGGTGTTGGGCGGCGACGGTGCGTTACGTGGGACTCCAGCCCGGAAGGCTGACGCCGGCTTCTTGAATCCTCTGGCCCCTGGTCGTCAGCGTTTTGGTGCGGTCGCCGTCGTGATCTCTCGTGGCCCATTGAGTGATCCGCAGGCGCATGACTCCCCCGTGACTCGCGTCGTGTGGCTGAAGGGTGTTGTTCTTTTACTCAAAGACGATTCCATCCAATCGCACGACGCGTCGATCATTGGGAGTCGAGTGCCTTTGGATGTCGGAAGTGACTATGGACTGGAACTCGCTGCGACCCCATCGGGCAACGCTGTGAAGCATTTAGTCCCTGCGTTTTACGAGGTGTTAGCGGCAGGGCGCAAGCCCTCCGGTCCCTCATCGTTCCCGAAATACCGGAGGGCTCGCGCCCTACCGCTCAGTCGACAAGGTTTAGACAAGCGCAGGGCCCTGCCGCTCACAAGCATCACTCCGTTTGGTGTCAA
>NZ_JBFHKV010000375.1:0-7135 GCF_041595215.1 Stieleria sp.
CGCCTGATCCCCTGGCTCGAACCGCGAATCGTCAATCGACCGACGCCCCGGCTGATGAACTGCCGCAAGAACCGTCGGACAAAAAACGCAAGACCGGCACGTCGGTCCCATCGACCGACGACGCGTCACCGTCGGACAAACCGCTGACCGATGACGAGGGAGGCATGATCGCGGTACGGAGTCCTGAATTACCCTCCGATCACGCCGACGAACTGGCCAGTTTTGATTTCACCGCCGATCTGGGAATGCAGTTCCTGACCGTCGATTCCGACATGAGCGATGTTCAGCGGACGCCTGCGGTTTCGCCGGCAACCCTTCGATCAACGAACCTGTCGCAATCCGCCGTCACGGCATCGACGCCGCCAAACATTCAATCTGGGCCCCCGCTGGCGGACACCCCGATTCAGCCGCTGGTTGAAAACCCGGTGAAGCCGCTGGTCGAGAATCCGGTGCGGTCGCCCGCCGCCTCCGGCACTGACGATGGTGGCATGATCCGCGTCTACAGCACCGCGCTTCCCACGTTGGGACCAACGGCATTGTCGTCCAAGATTCGAATCGAACTTGCGCCCAGCACGGGGCACTATCGGAACTTTCGAATCGCCGAAACACCGGGGCTGGATTCAGAGCGTGATTCTGAACGCTCGGCCACCTTGGTCAGCCGGTGGACGCAGGGCGATTCGGTCGACAAGAATCGAATCAAACGGAAATCCGTGGGTGTCCGTGGATTTCCCCGTTCTGTCACGAACACGCCCTCGGTGGTCTCGGGAAGTGCCCTGTTGAGTGGCGAAATCGCTGGTCGCAGCGAACCGGCAAACGCCGCGCGTTCGCAGTAGCCTTGACGTGGAATTATCTTCCAGCTGATCCATCTGACACGTGTTTTCCGCTCGATCCTGACGGGTGCGTGATCTTTTCTTAAAAAACTGTGCCCATGCCGTGACACTCGCACCGGGGTTTCCGCCTGGAACCCCATCGGCAGCGTCTTGTTTGGCGTTCCCGCATCAGGTCCCAGCGGTATTGGATTGACATCTCATTTGCGTCTCTCGGTACCCGCAACAGCGGACCCTACGCCAATGAACGGTCGTCTGATGAACCCCTTGGAATCCGATCCGGTCACCGAACTCTTGTCCAAGCTGTACCTGCCCCGCTGGCAGGCCGCATATTGGCATCTGCCGACTCGCTGGGGCCTGGAAGTCCCCGCCGGCGTCGTCAGCATGTACGTCATCACGCGTGGCGGAGGCTGGTTCGTTCCCGGTGGCAACGGTACCAGCGGCACCACTGCAAGTGGCAGCGGCTTGGCAGGCAGCGGCTTGAGCGGCAGGACGTCCGACGTCACGGCTGCTAAACCGATCCGCGTCATCGCCGGTGACCACCTGATTACCACCGATGGCGGTCGACATCAATTGGTGAGGGAACTCGGCAGCGACACCGAACCTGTCGCCGAACGCCTGTCCGATTGCATCTGGCCGATCTTGCCGGGTCCACACGATTCGACCACCGTGCTGTACGGACAATTTGAATTGACGGGGCTGTCGATCAACCCCTTGGCGATCGGATTGCCGCCCCTGATCCACCTCAATCATCGCCGCGACCGTGAATTGAAAACGTGCCTTCCGCTACTGGATCTAACGCACCAGGTGATCCGCGATGCGGCGCCGGGTTGGCAATTGACGGTCCGCAAGCTGTCCGAGCTGATTTTGATTCAAACCATTGCGACCCAGCTGCATCGCAACACGCAGTCAGTCGACGAAGTCGATCAATCGGGATTGCTGCGGGCGATGACCGACACCGTCATCGGTCCGGTGCTGAAGACGATGATCGAAACCCCCGAATCCCCCTGGACCGTCCCCACGATGGCTCAGCGGGCTAGGGTTTCCAAGTCCGCGTTTTCCGACCGATTTCGCAATCTTCTCGGTCGCGCGCCGCTGCAATACTTGACCGAGTTGCGGATGCAAAAAGCGCGTCGTTTGCTACGCGAAACCGACGTCGAAATTTCACACATCGCCACCCAAGTCGGCTACGAGTCTCCGTCATCGTTCAGCAGCGTGTTCAAACGATGGAACGATTGTTCTCCGGCCGAATTTCGACGCTCACGGTCTCTGGTCAAAACCGGATAGCGGCTTGTTCCGATTCAATCGGTCACCAACCCGACATCAACACGTCCACTCGATCGGGACGCAACGGTCCCATCGGCGGATCGATTGCGTGATGGATCGTGTGATGGATTCGACGGGACGAGTGACCGGCGAGTTCCGACAAGGGTTGCGAGACCGGCAGGCGATCGACCGGCGCGGTGACCGACAATGCGGCGGCGCGTTCGTCGAAATGCACGTGACTGACGGTGATCGGTGCCGCGCCGGGTTGGCTCACACAGGCCTCCTCTTGGAATCCAATGCTGATCAGATCTCCGTCGCTCGCCTCAACCGGTTCCGCCGTGAACAAGAACGCGGTGATCGTCCCGGCTTCCTGATCGATGTTGACAGACATGGAAACGTTTCCGTTCCAGAACTTCCCCGGTTCGACGGTCCATTCTTCGGCGCGGACGACGTTGGGGTCGTATTCGATTCGGATTTCCGCGGCGCGGATGTCATCGGCGTTTTCAACGCGGAGCGGCAAACGAAGCTCGCGCGCCGATTCGTCGAACGTTTGCGTCACGGAAACGGTTGCCAACAATCGCCTGAATTCCAACCGCTCCGCGGTAAGCCTGCGTGTCTGAACTGCCATCCTGGTACCACTGATCGAGAAGCGTGTCGCCCCGCCACGGTGCGTCACGATCTGTGCTGTACCGATTACCGGCCCCAGCGAACAAGACCAACCGATGGAAGTTGGCGAAGTGCGCGAGCCATTTGGACGATCGAGCAAGCCGCAATGTCGACGATGCCGCTTCTCCGCTGGCCGCCTACCAAAGCTGCGTCGTCGCGTAGACCTGATCGAGAGCTTCGTCTTCGTCCTGGGTTTTGTTTTCAGGCAACACAGCGCTTATTGCTGCGGGCGATCGGAACGTATCAAGGATCGCCTCGCTGGCGGCGGGAACCATCTCCCCCTCGCCGGCTGAAACACTCAGCAACGATTCGGATGTCGCTGCAGCAGCCGTCGCCGATTCATTCGCCGCGCCCAACGAACTCAGAGACGTTGCGGCGACCGCGGCGGAGGTGATCGTGGGTGCCGTCGCGACGCTTCCGGATTCTGCGTCGTCGTTGATTCGAGCGATTTCGTTGGACCATGCATCCGAACCGATCGGCATCACAAGTGTCGTCAGCAGCCGGCTGTACAAGAATGATGGAAGCAGGCCGAGTTCGGTGAAATTCTGATCCTGCAACGCTTCGCCGGCCGTCAGCGTCGCAGTCAATTCGTTGTCCCCGCCATCCAAGTAGGCGACGGGTTGTTGTTGAGTGATCGTGTACGACCCCGCCGGCAATTCGGTGAACTGATAACTTCCATCGGCTGCCGTCACGGTCTGCTGCTGCGCGCCGGACGTCGTGTTGACCAACGTGATCGTAACACCCGGAATTGCCTCGCCAGCGTCCAAGCTACCGTTGGTATTGGCGTCGGCGAACACGAAACCGGAGATCGTCTCCGAACCGGTTTCGACAATCGTCAGGGTCCCGTCGGTTTCGTCGTCCCCGGCGATGGGTGACGGCGTGACGCTGAGCTGGCCTTCGTTTAAAACGACCGAGGTCAGATCGAGCGCGGTCGACGTCCCCACCGTTGCGTCGCTGTCGACGGTGAACTGCAACTCGACCAGGCTGCCCGCGGTCGCGGCCAATTCGGATGACGACGAGATGAAAATAATAATGGTGCCGGTCGCATCGTCGACATTCACGGTCACCTGGGTGTCATTGCCACTGTCCCAGACCGAGCCGGCGGTGACATCGGCATGTTCCAGATCCAAGAGATCGGTGTCGTAGCTGAGCCGAATCTCGGCACCGCGGACTCCATCGGCGTCATCGATGTTGACGGGAACGGAAACGACCGAGGCCGGCGCCGCCGTCAAATCATCGGCAATGTCGACTGCGGCCAGCAACCGACGGGCCGAGAGACTTTCGATCGCCGGGCGCCGTCGTCTGTTTCTGGAAATCAATTTCATGGGGCTATCAGGCAGGGATTCGGGTAGGTGCTCAGGGACTAGGCGGATTCGCGGGGCGAGGTGTCACAGAGATTTTGGAGAAAACAACGCTCGGTTCTTCCGAAAAGGCACTGGTCACCAACACATCCTAAGTCACCCTCCCTGGCAGCAGGCGGGACGAGCGGAGCCATCGTGCACCAACATCAATTGTGCAAAAAACTTTCTTTGCGGTGTGACATCCCCGCTGACGATTCCGCCTGACAGGCACGGGCAGATCGTCGGTGTCGGCGGATCTGCCCTGTTAGCCGAACGCCGCAAAATGGATTTTTCGACGGCGATTGATCTTCCGCGATGGACTGCCCCACACCGCTTTTTTGCACCGGCATTCCCCGGACAAGGTCACACGTCAATATGCGTCAACACACCAAGGGATTTTTCTCGCGTCTCGCGTCACGCCGCTGGTCCGCCAAGCCTTCCGGAAATCGTTCGCGGAAACAATTCGGGCGAAGAAGTCGATTGGAAACACTTGAATCGCGACGTGTGTTGGCCGCCACGATCGCTTCGTTTAACCCGACGTCCAGCGGGTTTGTGGCGGAACTGAGCGAAGAAATTGACACGTCCGTCATCAACCTTTACGACGCTGAAAACGGGTTGGCCGGTGCCGCCGATGTCACGTTGACCGGAGCGACGACCGGAGACGTGGCGGGGTCGTTGATCATTGACGGCACGTCGCTGACGTTCATCGCCAGCGGCGGACCGCTGGCGGCCGACACCTACACCGTGACGCTGCGCAGTGCGACCGACGGGTTCAAGGATCTGGCCGACGGCGAATTGTTGGACGGCGACGATGATTCGGCGGCAGGCGGAGATTTTGTGGACACGTTTACGGTTTCCAGCGGACCGGCGCTCGTCGTCAGCTTGCCGGACTTCGTGCGCGGCCCGACGCAAGCGATTCAGGTTCCGGCCGCCGGCAGCGGACAGGATCTGCCGCCCGGATTGCCGATTCAATTGAGCGATGCAGACGGCGTCACGTCGCTGACGTTGACGATCCAGTACGATCCCACGTTGCTGGACATCAGTGGCGTTCAATTGGGCAGTGATGCCCCGGCAAACAGTCAAGTCGATGTCAATTTGACCGTCCCCGGCGTCGCCACCATCTCCTTCTTCAGCCTCGCTCCCTTGGCCGCCGGCGCCGCCGATCTGGTCGACATCATCGCCACGGTCCCCGAAGACGCACCCTATGGCACCAGCCAATCGGTCCGCATGACATCGATCGAAGTCAACGCGGGTGCGATGGATGCGGCCGCGGATGACGCCTTGCATGTCGTGGCGTTCCCCGGCGACGTCAATCAGAACCGACGTTACGATGCCGAAGACGCGCGACTGATCGCCCGGGTCGGAGTGGATTTGGATTCAGGGTTCGTGTTCTCCAACCCGACCGGCACCACCGCGTCGACTCGCTTGTTCCCCAACATTGATCCGGTCCTGTTGGGCGACGTGACCGGAGTCGACGGAGTGAGCCCGTTGGATGCCAGCGATGTGCTGCGCCGAGTCGTGGGGCTGTCGACACCGAATATCCCCGACCTTCCCGATGCTCAAGCTCCGACGGGAATCAGTTTGTCGTCCGACAGCATCGATGACTCGTCCGCCGTCGGCACGACCGTGGGAACCTTCACGACGTCCGACCCCGATTCCGGTGACACACACACTTACACACTCGTCAGTGGCACGGGCGACACCGACAACGCGTCCTTCACCATCAACGGCAACGCGCTCGTCACCGCGCAAACCTTCGATGCCTCTGCCCAGGACTCGGTTACGATCCGCGTGCGATCTACCGATTCGACCGGACGTTTCGTCGAACGGGTGCTGACGTTGACCGTCGAGCATGCCAACGCCGCGCCGACGGCGCTGGCGATCAGCAGCACGACGGTTGACGAAAATGTTTCCAGCGGAACAGCCGTCGGAACGTTTACCACCACCGATGCCGACAGTGGTGACACCCACACCTACAGCATCGTCTCCATCGATGGTAGCACCACCGGCACCGCGTTTACCATTTCGGGAAACTCGCTGCTGGTCGCAACGGCGTTGGACTTTGAAACCAAGTCCAGCTACAGCGTCATCGTCCGAAGCACCGATGCGGGTGGATTGTCAGTCGACCAGACGTTTACCATCACCGTTTCGGACGTCAACGAAACACCGACCGCGCTGACCCTTAGCAATTCCACCGTCGGTGCCGACGCCGCGGTCGGCACAACGGTCGGTACACTTTCCACCACCGATGTCGATTCCGGCGAGACGTTCACGTACTCCCTGGTCAGTGGAACCGGAGATGATGACAACGCCTCGTTCTCCATCTCCGGCGACGAATTGCAAACCGCCGCGACGTTAGACTTCAACTCGCAATCCAGCTATAGCGTGCGGGTGCGGACGACCGATGCCGGGGGTGAAACCTTCGAACAGGTCTTGACGATCACGCAAGGTGATTCGGCACCCTCGGAAGTCACACTCAGCAGCGACACGGTTGCCGAAAACAGTGCGACCGCGACCGTGGTGGGTGACCTGCAAACCACCGACTCCAACCCCAATGACACGCACACGTACGCGTTTGTTTCCGGCGACGGTGACGACGACAACGCATCCTTTACGATCTCGGGCGGTCAACTTCTGACCGCGGAATCGTTCGATTTTGAGTCGCAAGATTCCTACACCATCCGCGTCCGCAGCACCGATTCGAGCGGCTTGTCTGTCGAGCAGGTGCTGGTGATTTCCGTCACCAATGTCAACGAATCAGCCACCGCGGTTTCGCTCAGCCATTCCAGCGTCGCCGACGGGCAACCCAGCGGAACCGCCGTGGGAACGCTCACCAGCGATGACCCCGACAGCGGCGACACGTTGACGTACACCCTGGTGTCGGGAACCGGCGACGATGACAACGCGTCCTTCACCATTTCCGGTGACGAGCTGGTGACCGCGTTCGCAGCGGATCAAAGCACCAAGTCCAGTTACTCGATTCGAGTTCAGGTCACCGATGCCGATGGGCTGTCCGTCGAAAACACCTTCACGATC
>NZ_JBFHKV010000376.1:0-7123 GCF_041595215.1 Stieleria sp.
CAAAAATGCGAAGCACCTTTTGGGCCATTTGTTTTTTGGTGCCTGACCCCTTTTCCGCGGCCGGTATCACGGCGTCATCCAGTTTACACTTTAGCGAAGCGGAGAGAGTGTCGTGGTACTTGGGGGAGAAAAAACAATGCGTGATCAGGGCGACTACGAATCCTACCGTGGCATCCCGCCGCTGGCCGGACTTTGTTCGATGGCACGTGCGGTCGATGGCACTTGGGATCTCGATCAAAGCTTGCAACGGCTCAAACGGCTTCACTATGTCCTGAAGCGATTGCATGAGACGTTGACCGCCAAGATCACCGCGGAGCCGGTCTACGAATTGAAGACGGCGTTCAGCTACCACGCATACCTGTGCGCCGAACAGGTGTCGTTGATCCGTCGTCGTGTCGGTGAGATGCGAGAACCGCCGCTGGGACTGGACGTGATTCCCGATCCGGCACTTGAGCGTTTGATGGACGAAGTGATCGCGGCACCGTCGACGCCTGATTTGCTCGCCGGCATCTATGGCGTCGTCTTGCCCGCCGTGCGAGAGGCTTGCCGGCGATTGCAAACCGATGCGCATCCGCTGGCCGACGCGCCGACCGTTCGCGTCGCCAAGCTGATCGCGTTTGAACTCCAAGACGTCGTCACCTTCGGCACCGAAGCACTCCGCTGTTTGGACGACGATTCCACGCAAGCCGACCGCGAGCCCTGGATCGGACACTTGAACCGGTGTCTGCAAGCCGCAGGTCAACTCGACGGCGTCGAAGCCAGCGACGAATCGGTCCCCGAGCCATGGCACAGCGCCCAACCCTTCCAGTACGACAAGGAACCGCGCCGCGACGAACGCTTTCGCGACCCCTACAACGCCGGCGTCAACCCGGAAGTCTTCTTGTACGACGAACAGTTCTCGGCGCAAGACAAGACGCTGATGATGTACTACAAACGGCTTCGCGAAATCGATGTGCCGGAAATGATGGCCAGCATCCTGGTGGAATTGCGCGACGAAGAACCCTGGGAATTCCACATGGAGATGTCACGTCAACTGTGGGACGAAGCCCGACACGCGATGATGGGCGAAGTCGGCTTTGTCGCATTGGGAATCGATTGGCGAACCATCCCGATTAATTTCACCTGGTCGCGCAATCTGAATCTGCAACTCGACGCCCGCCAACGGCACGGGGTCCTGTTTTTCATCGAACAAAACCTGATGCCGCGCAACGGAAAACGTTACGAATGGGAGGTCGCCAACGAGAGCGGCGATCCGCTGTCCGCCCTGTTCCAAGATTTCGATTGGGCCGATGAAGTCCTGCACGCTCAAATCGGTCGCCGCTGGTACGTGCCGCGATACACGACACTCAAGGAGGCCCTCGACTACGGCGATGACTGTTGGTCCAAGGTGCTCAGCCATTGGAAGTCGTACCGCGATCAAGGCCTGACGCAGCATCACAACTGGTGGCCGGAGCTCTACGCAAAAGCCTGCCAGATCTGGGGCAAAAATCCCGATCCGCGGGCGTTGGAGTTCCACGCGACCTATGAAGACACACGCGCCGATTTGGCAAAGCTGGAGTAGTGCTCGATCTTGCGAGCGGAAAAGGGGTCAGGTACCAAAAACCAAATGGCCCAGCGGGTGCTTCGCATTTTTGGTACCTGACCCCTTTTCCGAGGCCGTTACGACTTTCCCAGATCCCTTAACCAAGCCACCAGGTCGGCGAGTTCTTGTTCGCTGAGCGTCGTTTCCAGACCTTGGGGCATGATCGAAACCGTGCTCGGTGAAAGTTCGTCGATGGTGTCGCGTCCGATCACGATCGGATCTCCGGTTTGCTGTTGCAGATGAATCGAATCGCGCGTCTCGCGAGTGATCACGCCGGAATAGACCTGACCCGAATCGGTCAAAACCGTGTGCGATTCATATTGCCGCACGATGCTTGCCGACGGAAAAACGATCGACTCCATCAGATCATGCACCGACCGGTTGGCTCCGATCGTCGTCAGATCGGGACCAATCGTCCCGCCAACCGTTCCGACGCGATGGCACGTGGCACACTTCGATTTTTCGGAAGCGAACACCGCTCGACCACGCTCCGGATCGGCGTCTCGCACCAGCGGAATCAATCGATCCAGTTTTTGAATCCGTTGATCGTCAAGCGATTCCAGCCGATCGAGCAATGCGTTTGCGCGAGGCAATAATTCGGCGGGGAATCGCTTGATCACGTCGGAGACTTCGGTGGCGGGCAGACGATCGAAGCTACGTGCCGTCTCGAGCGCCTCCAAGAAGGCTTCGGCGACGTCGACTTGGAGCGCGCGGCCGTAGGGTCGGATCAGGTCACGCAGTGCGGCCGGGCCGGCGCTCGACAGGTAGGGGGCCAGCGTCTGCAATTGATCCGGGCTGAGCCGAGACGTGGAGATCATCTGCGCCGCCTGGCTCGCTTCGGTGGGCGCACCGCCGCTGAGCAATTCCAATAGAATCGCCAACCGGTCGCCGCTCAAGGATGCCGCGTTGTTTTCCACGGCCGCCAAGGCGCTGACCCGTTTGATCCCCGATTGCGTTTCGTCACGGCTGATCGCAACCAACGTCTCATCAAAGGCGTCAGTCTGGATGGCTGCCACAGCAGCGATGGCAAGGCGTGCGACCTCCGTCTGGTCGGATTGCAACGCGCGTGTCAACGGTTCTTTCCAGCTCGGATGAAGACTCGGATCGTCGCTTTGGGCGATCGCAGTCAACAGCAACTCGCGAAATTGGAGAGGCTCCACATCGCTGAGTCCCCGTCCGATCTCTTCGGCCACCGGCTCGGTCACCGCGAAAGCGGACGCGAGTTCGATGATCAGCGACGAGCGGGACGACGCCGCATCCGGCTCTGCCAACCAGTCACGCATGCGTTCAGCAACAAGCGTTGCGGTACCGGTCAGTCCCGCGTTTGGATGCTCGTCGAGTGTTGTCGCCCGCGCCCGGCGGGACAGGATGGCGGCCGCCGTCCGTTGCAGATCCGTGTCGTCGGTATCAAGCATCTCGGCAACCGTGTCAGACGGGACCACAACGCCATCGGTTTGATTGAGCACCACCAAACAAACACGCCGCACGCGCGGTGAAGCATGACTCAATCCGCTCTGCAAGGCGTCGAGATCATTGATTTCGATCAGTGCGTAGGTGATGGCGTGTTCGAGTGATCGATCCAGTTGACGACCTTCAGCCAACGCGGCGATCAATGCCGCCGTAGCATCGGCATGCCCGATGCGGCCAAGTGCTGTAGCGGCTTCACGGCGTACCGGCGGCACATCGCCGGCCAGTCGCTGGATCAAATCAGCAACCGCGTCGCCATCGGGGTAGGTGGCGATCGATCGGCAAGCGATTTGGCGAACGCTCGGGTCACGGTCGTCCAATGCGACGCGAATCGCCGCCCGTGCGGCACTCAGCGAACCGTCGTCACCGACGATTCGCGTCAACGCCCAGAGCGCGTTTTGGCGGACCCGGATGTCGCTGTTCATCGATCGCGCCAATGCCGGCACGATCCGCTCGCCACGCCGCGCACATTCGCTGATCGCCCGCTCTCGCACCCGGTGCCGGGTGTCATTGAGATGCCGGATCAAAGCGGTGTCCGACAAGGATTCCCACTCGATCCGCTTGCCCCAGGGATCGACCTGGGTCGTCATGCCATCGCGACGAACGCGGTAGATACCTCCCAGGACATCGGGTTTCGACATTTGGGATGTCGGACAACCGCGATAAAACCATCCGCCGGTGTCGACGACCAGCAAGCTGCCATCGGCGTCTTCGATCACATCGGTGGGATGGAAATCGTCACTCGTCCCCGCCAGCAACTCTTGCTGAGTCGCTTCGAACGTCGATCCGCTGCGTTGCAGTTGCACGCGAACCACTTTGCCGGAATTAAAAAAGGTGGCGAGGAACTGATCACGCCATCGATGATCGATGACGCCGCTGCGGTAACGGGTGATCCCCGAGACGGCGACGTGACCGAAACGATGGATCGGACCGAGTAAATCGCCGGTGACTTTCAATTCCTCCAACACACGTTCGCGGTGGGGATAGGCACCGCCATAGAGCCAATGCACCAGTGCGTCGACGCGTGGGCGGTTGTAGAGAATATTGACGCTCCCGATCATTTCGCCTTCATCGGTAAAGTCGACTTCGACCGGGTTGTCCATGCCGCCGCCGCAGTGAATGCGGACGTCCGATCCGTCGGTACGGCAGGAAAACAAATACGAACCGTCGCGTTTGCTGGTGATGTTGCCGTCTTCGTCTTTGAATTCGTGGCCGTGATAACCGTCGCACCAATACAAACGCCCGTCGGGTCCGAAGAAGCATCCGTGGATACTGGCGGCGTTCCCGGTATAGCCAAATTTTGTCACGATCTTTTCGCGGAGATCGGCGACGCCATCATCGTCGGTGTCTTCCAGTCGCCAAATGTTGGGCGGCGAGGCGACGTACAACGCTCCATCGTGCCAGACGCCTCCCATCGGGTACGTCATTTTGTCGGCGAACACCGTCGACCGATCAAAGTGCCCGTCGCCATCGCTGTCTTCAAGCATGCGGATGGAATTGGGCAGCTGTTCCTCAAGCTCTTCCGCACTCAGGTTCACCCCGGCGTTGTTGCAAATGAACAGTCGCCCCTGGTCGTCCAGACATCCCATCGTGGGATGCGTGACCAACGGAGGCCCTGCGACGAGTTCCGCTGAAAAGCCTTCGGGCACTTGGATCTCCGCCGGTTGAAACGCCGTCGGGAGTGGCGGTGGCGGAACCGGTTCGGACTGCGCGAGTTCTTCATCGATTCCGACGAAGAGTCTCGTTTGCGAACCGCCGCCGTTCCACATGTCGTATCGTTCGACGGCGTGACGATCGTAGAACGCATCGAGCTGACTTTTTAATTCGGCGGCTGTTGCATGATGCGTCGTGTCGTCGACCAGATTATTGAACTCATCAGGATCCGATTCCAAGTCGTAGAGTTCGTGGGGGCCGTTGGGATGACGGTGAATGTATTTCCAACGTTCGGTGCGGATGCAACGCAGACCTTCGAACTCGTAGAAGACCGGTTTTTCAGACCCCGTCCCGTCCGACGCGCCGGTCAGCTCGGCGCTGAAATCGTTGCCGGGCGATGGCGGACTGGACGGCATTTTGTCCGCCAAATTCAAATACTTCAACAACGTCGGCATGAAGTCATAGTTGGTGACCATCCGATCGGTTTTGGCGTTGGATCGAATCCCGCCCGGATGACGCCAGATCATGGGGATCTGCATCATGCCGTCGCGGGCGGTGACGGGCCGCGTGTGGTCGCCCATTCCGAAAAAGCCACCCTGGCCCCCGACCCAACCTTGGTCGGCGACAAAGACCACGATGGTGTTGTCATCGATTCCACAGCGTTTCAGCGTTTCCATGACCGTACCGACGCCGTCGTCGATGCCACTGACTTCTGTGGCAACACGTCGGATCGAAACCGGGTTGTTGTGGTAGTCACGGTTGCTGAACTGCCAAGGATGCGTCGGCTCGCGTGGGAACGACAGCAAGTCCTTGTCGGCATAATATTCCGCGTGGCGATTGCGACCTTCGCGAAGCAGCAATCGGCTCAGTGAATACGGACCGTTGTAGGAGAGGAATAGAAAGAACGGATCGTCCTGCTGTGACTGTGACTCGATGAAACCAACCGCGTGCTTGGTCCAGAAATCGGTCAGGTATTCGGGCTCCTTGCGAATCTTTCCGTCTTCGATGATTTGCGCATCGTAAAACGTACTCGTGCCGCCGTGGGGCATGGTGATCCAATAGTCGTCGAAACCTTCTTGGGGACGCAGGTTGTCACCGAGGTGCCACTTGCCGACCAATCCGCAGGCATAGCCTGAATCGCGCAAGACCTCTGGCAGCGAGGTCACTTGATCGAGCGTGCAGCGGGCATCGGGACCGACTTGCAGACGCCCTCCGCCGAGAAAGCAATGCACGCCGTGTTGCGAGGGCAACAATCCGGTCAAGAACGTTGCACGCGTCGGCGAGCAAACAGGGTTGGACGCGAACGCGCGGGTGAACAACGTGCCTTCGGATGCCAGACGGTCAATGTTCGGCGTGCGGATGTCGCGATTGCCGTAACAGCCAAGTGTCCATGCGCCGTGATTGTCGGTCATGATCAGCACGACGTTCGGGCGATCACCCGCGACCGACCGCAGCGGCGAGAGTGCTAAGACGAACAACAGGATGACGGGCAGGTTTCGCAGTCGCAGGCGTGGCATCGTGAAGGACCGTTCTCTGGCAATGGTGTGGACCAAGCAACACGCAGAGAGTTTAGCAGCTAGACCGGCGACGCGATGATCACTTCGCGTTTTCCGCCCACCGGCCCGGGAACACGTTGGACCTGCCATCCGGCCTGCTCCAGAGCGTCTCGAACGGGGCGACTGCAACTGTAGGTGGTCAGTTTGCCGGTGTCACTAATCACCCGACGCATTGATCGAAAACAATCGCTCGTCCAAAGTTCCGGTGCGCTCTCGCAGCAAAACGGATCGTAGTAGATCGCATCAAACGGGGGCTCGGATTCATGACTCGATTGGCGAACATCCGCAACTTCGATTGTCACGTTTCGGCGTGCATCGAGTCGCCAACAGTACGTTCCCGGCGGCACCTCGTCTGGAAGCGAGCGGCGAAAGTCCAAATAGTCATCCACAAGGCCGGGTCGGGAGGTCCAATCGCGAGGCTTCAGGTATTGCAGTGTCGCCGCGCTGATCCAGTCCGTTTCAATGGCGACATAATCCAGCACCGCGTCTTGGGCGACAGCGGCGTCGAGCGTCATCAACATTGCCATCGACGTTCCCAGGCCGATCTCCAGCACCCGCGTCGGCTGTTGTTGGCCCAGTCGCTCCGCCACACCGCTGTTGCGCAAGTAGACGTGCCGGGTTTCCGACGCCGCGCCGCACCCGCTGTGAAAGGCGTCGTCGCTGCCGGCACGCACCAGCGTCAAGCTGCCGTCATCGGTCACCTGGACGATCAAGTCCTCGCGGTCGCTGGGAAACGTTTCGCGAACAGGAATCGGCATGCGCGGAGGAGGCTGAGGGTCAGGCTGTCACTTGCGGGACGATGAAACCATTATTGGGCCCACGGATGGCAGCGCGAACCCACGGATAGTTTGCACCCTGCCATCCG
>NZ_JBFHKV010000377.1:0-7115 GCF_041595215.1 Stieleria sp.
ACCCGGATGGTGATCGCGCTGCTGGTGTTCGCCGGTTTCGCCGTCTACGGAGTCTGGCAGACGTTCGCGGCGTGTTTGTTGGGGTTCCTAATCACGCGGATCGCGCTGCTGCGATTTTTGGGACGGGAACCCGGCTTGGCGACGGCCGTCGAGACGTCCGTGCAACGGAGCAGACCATGAACGGGGTGCAGATTTCGGTCGACCATTGGGTGCTGTGGCAATCCGACGTTTGGCCGATGGTCAAATTGAACGCCACGATCGTTTTCACCTGGTGTGTGATGGCACTGTTGGTGACCGGATCGTGGTGGGTGACGCGTCGATTGTCCACCGACACGGCGGTCCCCAAATTTCAAAACGTGTTGGAAGTGATCGTCGGTGGGATGCGGGATCAAATTCGCGAGGTCAGCGGTCGCGATCCGGGTCAGTACCTGGCCTTTGTCGGCACGTTGTTTCTGTTTATCTGCGTCGCCAATCTGCTCAGCATCGTGCCGGGGTATCAACCGCCGACGGCGTCGTTGTCGACGACCGCGGCACTGGCGACGTGCGTGTTCATCGCGGTTCCGATCTATGGGATCGCGGTTCAGGGACCGCGCGCGTACTTACAACACTACCTTCGCCCGACCCTGTTGATGTTGCCCTTCAACATCATCGGCGAATTTTCCCGCACGCTCGCGTTGGCCGTTCGACTGTACGGCAACATGATGAGCGGCACCGTGATCGCGGCGATCTTGATCGGCTTCGTTCCGCTGTTCGTCCCGATCTTGATGCAAGTGTTGGGGCTGCTGACGGGATTGATCCAAGCGTACATCTTTGCGGTCTTGGCGATGGTTTACATCGCTTCGGCCACAACCGTTTATCACCAGCGTGAGCCGACCTCGAAAGCGGCTGACGCGGAACCGAACGAAAATTCCTAAGGCTACCGAATCGCCGGAGAGCACCATGAATAGTCATCGCATTCCCGTTTTCTTGTTGGCGGTGGTCCTGACCGTCGTTGTCACCGGACTCAGCCAGCACTCCGCCCGAGCGCAAGGGAACGCCGAGCAAACGATCGAACTGGCCGATCGCGATGTGTCACCGTCCGAATCGGTTGCCGGTGGCACAGGCCACGGTGGCATCGACAACCTGGGGCTGATCGCACTTGGGTCAATTGTCATCGCGGGACTGACGATCGCCATCGGTTCGATCGGGCCGGCGCTCGGCGAAGGCCGCGCGGTCTCCCAAGCCCTCAGTGCGATCGCACAGCAACCGGATTCGTCCAACACGATCACCCGCACCTTGTTCGTCGGTTTGGCCATGATCGAATCCACCGCGATCTATTGCTTTGTCGTCGCCATGATTCTGTTGTTCGCCAATCCGTTTTGGAACCATTTCACCCAGTAGCCGGTCATGTCCATCGATTGGTTTACCTTTATCGCACAGATCATCAACTTCCTGATTCTGGTCGGGTTGTTGCGGTGGCTGTTGTACGGACCGATCATCGCCGCGATGAATCAGCGCGAAGCGAAGATCTCCCAGCGCTGGAATGACGCTCAAGAGAAACTCGCCGAAGCCGAACAGACCGTTGCGTTGTACCAGCAGCAACAGACCGAGTTCCAGCAGCAACGCGACGCCATGCTTCAAGACGCGCGGCGGGAATCGGATGAACACCGAGAGCGTTTGACCAGGGAAGCCCGTGACGACGTTGAACTGAAACGCAACCAGTGGTTGGATGGATTGAAACGGGAGCAAGCCGAGTCGGCCGATGAGGTGCGCGAGCAGTTCGGGGAGATGGCCATGCATTCCGCCCGCCACACGCTGATGGAATTGGCCGATGCAGATTTGGAAACACGCGTGGTCGAAAAGTTCATCAACCGGATCAAACAGATCGATGGTGCCCGCCGCGATGAAATCAGGACGCTGCTTACCGATGAGGCGACCCAGGTTCGCATTCGGAGCGCGTTTGAATTGCCCGACGACGTCCGCGATCGGCTCAGCGCGGTGGTCCGCGAGACGCTCGGCTATCAAGGCGACATCGAGTTTCAGCAATCGACGGATTTGATTTGCGGCATTCAACTCGACGCGGGAGGCTATAGCATCCAGTGGAATGTGGACGACTTCGTGCGAGGGATCAACGCGGATTTCACCACGCGTTTGGGGAGGGACACTTAGATGAGGATTCAGCTGTTCGCGTTGACCGTTGGGCGTAAGCTCGATGCCAGTTCGTTTGGCACTTCAGGAGTTAGCGGAACGGCGCGAGCCGTCCGGTTTCCGCTGGGAACGACATCGAAGGACCGGAGGGCTCGCGCCCTGCCGCTAACAAAAAGCACCTCGTTTCGTGTCGAACAGGGTGGCATTTGGATCAAGCCTGCGGGCCCACGGCCGAAACGACCGATGGCTTTCCACACCGGATGAACCGATGAACGACAGCACTTCGACGGATGCCACCTCGACGACCGCGTTTCGTGATCTGATTCGCGAGACCGCGATGTCGTTCAAGCACGTGGTCTCCGAACGCGACGCCAGGGTCGATGCGCGTGAATCGGGTACCGTGGTCGAAGTCAGCCGCGGGATCGCGACCGTCGACGGGTTGCCGAATGTTCAATCCGACGAATTGCTACGGTTTGCCGGCAATCGATACGGTTTCGCATTTAATCTGGACCGTCATCGTGTCGGTTGTGTGTTGTTGGATGAAGGCGAATCGTTGCAGTCCGGGACAACGGTCGAGCGCACCGGCCGCGTGCTGGACACGCCCGTGGGCGCGGAATTGCTCGGTCGGGTGATCGATCCGCTCGGCCGACCGTTGGATGGCGGCCATCGACTCACCGGGCTCCAGCGGATGCCGTGTGAACGACCTGCCCCGGGGATCATGAACCGCGCGGCCGTCTCGGTGCCCTTGCAGACGGGCATGAAGGTCATTGACGGGTTGATTCCGATCGGTCGCGGTCAACGGCAGCTGGTCTTGGGCGACCGTCAGACGGGAAAGACGTCGATCGCGGTGGACACGATCATCAATCAGCGAAACAGCGGCGTGATTTGTGTTTATTGCAGCATCGGACAACGAAGCACGAACGTCGCGCGGGTCATCGCGACCCTCCGCTCCCATGATGCGATGGAGCATTCGATTGTGGTGATCGGTGCCGATGACGCGCCGCCGGGTGTTCAATTCATCGCGCCCTATGCCGCCACAACGATCGGCGAATCCTTCATGCACCAGGGACACGATGTGCTGATCGTTTACGATGATTTGACCTCCCACGCCAGGGCCTATCGTCACGTTTCGCTGTTGCTGCGTCGCCCCCCGGGGCGTGAAGCGTTTCCCGGTGACATCTTTTTTGTGCACTCGCGGCTGCTGGAACGATCGACACACCTGCGCGCAGCATTCGGCGGCGGATCGTTGACCGCGCTGCCGATCATCGAAACCGAGGCGCAGAACGTGTCCGGCTACATTCCGACCAATCTGATTTCGATCACCGACGGACAACTCTATCTGTCTCCGAAATTGTTTCACCTCGGGGTGTTGCCCGCGGTCGACGTGGGGCGGTCGGTCTCGCGGGTCGGCGGCAAGACGCAGTTTCCGGCTTATCGTCGCGTCGCCGGCGACCTGCGACTGGCGTATTCGCAATTTGAAGAATTGGAGAAATTCGCCCGTTTTAGCAGCCAACTGGATGAAGACACCCGCGCCACGCTGGACCGCGGTTTGCGCGTCCGCGAAGTCCTCAAACAAGCACGGCATGAGTTGCTGTCGGTGCCTCAGCAGATCGGATCGATGGTGGCACTGACCTCCGGGGCGTTCGATTCGTTGCCCGTCGATCACATCCGCCAAGCGGAACGGACGATCCATCGCACGCTGCAGGAAGAATGTCCGGGGCTGTGCGAGCGGATTTCTGCGGGACAAAAACTGAGCGATCAGGATTTCCAACAGCTCAAGGAGTTCGTGCACCGGGCGATCTCCGAAGCCGCGCAGGTCGGCCCATGAACACGCTGGAACATCTGCGGATGAAGATCGAAACGGCGACCGACATGCAGTCGGTGGTCAAAACGATGAAGACGCTGGCGGCCGTCAGTATCCGCCAATACGAACGAGCCGCCGACGCGTTGTCCCAGTACAACCAGACCGTCGAAATGGGCTTTCAGATCGTCTTGCGAGACACCGGGCACGGCGATCTGCTGTTCGCCGCCGATCCCCACCGATCGACTCGTACCGCCGCCATCGTGTTTGGAACCGATCAGGGCATGTGTGGTCAATTCAACGAACGCATCGCGACGACCGTGTTGGCCGAACACGAACAATCCGCCGCCGAGGAAAGACCCACCGGATCGGATTCCGGACAGGCTTTTGGGCAGCCGTGGAAAGTGTTGGCGGTGGGCACGAGGGTGGAGGGCCATTTGAAGGAGATGGGGCTGGCTCCAGACCAAACGCTGACTGTGCCGGCCTCCGTTTCCGAGATCACGCCACTGGTCCAAGAGCTTCTGTTGACGGTCCAGCATTGGCGCGAGCAATCGGAGATCTCTCGTTTGCTGGTGTTCTACAACCGTCGAACGGTGGGGGCCGCGAGTCTGCCGAACCGGTTGGTGTTGTTGCCGATCGGGGCCGAGCGGTATCGCCGCTGGAGTCACCTGCGTTGGCAATCAACTTCTTTGCCGGCCTTTACGATGGATCGCCGCCGTTTGCTCTCCCGCATCATCCGCCAGTATCTGTTCGTTTCGCTCTATCGGTCGTGTGCCGAATCCCTCTCCAGCGAAAATGCCAGTCGCATCGCGGCCATGCAAGTGGCCGAACGAAGTATCCAGGATCGGCTGGACGATCTGACACGCGCGTTCAACCAGATTCGACAGACGGCGATCACCGAAGAATTGTTGGACGTCGTCAGCGGTTTTGAAGCCCTATCCAGTGCCAAAGGCTTTTGACCCAGACGCAGCACGAGCACGTTGATGTCCAGGTGTCAGCCGTTGTTGGCCAGGCAAGCGACGGTCTGTGGCGAACAAAACGCGACACGCTAACTTGCCCCCGCCTCCTCGGGCGCTACTATTCATTCGGCCACAACCCGCTTCGGGACCCCTGTGGTTCTCTTCCGATCCATCGCCGCAATGCGACCGTTTTGCGGTGATGCCCACCCAACCGATTTCCCCGTCGGCAGCTAACCGCACGATGTCTATTGACAACCGTCGTGCAACGTTCGGTGCGTTTTCCGAAACGCCTTCTGATGCGTTTGCACGTTCGCAAACCACCGCCGTTTTTCGCCAAGATTCGTCGCCATCTCAGTCCGGTGCGACGACTCGTCGGGGAAACTCTGCACCGACCCCGCGGTCGCAGGCCGCCGGAAAGGACGACGATTCGGCGAAATCGTTGGACGATGCCGTCGAGTCCTATCTGGTGAGAATTCAGCGGGTCGGATTGCTGTCCAGGGAGCAGGAGGCTGAAGTGGCCATCCGGATCGATCACCACCGCAAACGGCTGCGTGCCCAATTGCTCGAGGCGGACTTTGTACTCCGCGACGCGATCGAATTGCTGGGCCAAGTCCATCGGGGCGAGGTTCGCTTCGATCGTTTCGTCCAGGTCGCGGTCAGCGATCACCTGGAGAAAGATCAAATCGAGGGTCGGATGCCCCACAATTTAGGCACCCTGGAAGCCCTGCTGCGACTCAATCGGCACGACTACAAACAGGCGATCAGCACCTCCAGTCGCCGCCGCCGCGATGCGTTGTGGGCCAAGATCGGCAACCGTCGTCGACGCGCGATTCAACTGGTCGAAGAGTTGGGGTTGCGGATCGAATTCCTGAGCAGCCAGACCGGGAAATTGTTCGCCCTGGAGCGTCGCGTGAAGCAATTGGCCGATCGGGGTGATGCCCAGTCGCGGGCGGAATTGTCCGAGATCCTTGCAAGTGTCCAACAAACGCCGGAGGGCTTGTCGCATCAGGTGGCCAAGATTCGCAGCGCCCAGACGCAATTCAATGCCGCCAAAAACGAATTGTGCGAATCGAACCTTCGGCTCGTCGTCTCGATCGCCAAAAAGTATCGCAATCGTGGTCTGGCGTTTTTGGATTTGATCCAAGAAGGCAACGCAGGACTGATCCGCGCGGTCGAAAAATTTGAGCACCAACGCGGGTTCAAGTTTTGTACCTACGCGACCTGGTGGATTCGTCAGGCGATCACCCGCGCGATCTGTGACCAGGGGCGAACGATTCGGGTTCCGGCCCACGTGAATCCCGAAATAACCCGCATGAAACGGATTGACAATGATTTGCGTCATGAATTGGGGCGTGTCCCGTCGGGGGACGAAATTGCCGCCGCGGCCGAAACCTCGTCCGAGCAGGCCGAGGCGATTCTGCGAGCCAGTCAGAATCTGGCCAGTCTGCAGCAACCGATCGGTCTGGATGACAACGGTGAACTCGGTGATCTGGTCGAAGCCAGTAGCGTGGAGCGGCCGGATCGGAACACGGACCTGCGGATGCTGCACCAACGCCTGCATCGGATTCTTGAGGAACGCCTCAGTTGGCGTGAGCGAGAGATCCTGAAGATGCGGTTCGGTCTCGGTGATGGTCACGAATACACGCTCACCGAAGTCTCTCAGGTGTTTAACGTCTCGCGAGAACGCGTGCGTCAAATCGAAAGTCGTGCGCTGAAAAAACTGAGCGAAGGCCAGTCCAACGCCGAACTGATCGGCTTCGTCGACTGACCCGGTGAAGTCAGCTTCCAGCTTGCGATTCCCCCCGTCAGTCCTTTGCCCTTTGGCAAGCAGGCTTCTTCCCCCACAGCGATTGGCCCCCAACTTGCACCCACCGGGCATGCCGGCACGGAGTCCATTCGGCCATCCGGTGCTGGTATCGCTCGGCTGGTAGGGCGAGCGAAACGTTGTTTGTGCGTTTGATCCGGCTGAAGCCACCACACACAGGGGAATCGCTATGTCAGTGGGACGTATTTGCACACGCTCGGTGGATGTCGCTGCACCGGATGAAAGTGCACAAGCCGCCGCGATCCGGATGAAAACACGGAACGTCGGAACGCTGGTCGTTCTCGATCAAAACCAAAGCCCGATCGGAATCGTGACCGATCGCGACTTGGCGCTCTGCGTCGTTGCCAAGGGGCTCGATCCCACCATGACGGAGTTGGAGGTGGTGATGAGCAAGTTGCCTGAA
>NZ_JBFHKV010000378.1:0-7106 GCF_041595215.1 Stieleria sp.
CACACGTCAACCATCGCACTGGTAAGCAATTCGATTAAGTTCAACGTTTGGTCTAGCTGTGACCCGGAACTACTCGCCCTTGTCTTTGCGGGCGCGGCGTTTGGCTTCCAGCAACCGTTCGGTGTAGCTGGTTTGTTTTGGGGCTTCGACGGATTTGGTTTCCGTCAAGGCGGATTTTGCTTGCCCGATGTCGGACAACTCGACCACCTCGTCAGACGATTCGACGCGGGTCGGTTCAAATCGCACGTTGGCCCGGCGTTTCTGCAAATCCTCGTCGATTTGTGATTTGTTCTTTCGCAGCGCGTCCAGCCGCGTGACGACTTCGGCAGCGGAGTCTTGTTCGCCGCGCATCTTTTTGATCGTCCGGCCGACCCAGCCGAAATCAAAGGCGATGCGGCGCACCATGACGTCGCCGAGGAACAGGCAGCAACCGCCCAGCACGAACCAGGGCCAGGCGTCTCGGATGCTGCGTGCCAGTGCCAACCCGCCGCGAAACGCGTTGGTTTCCACTAGCTCTTCGCTCGCCCGGTTCTCCAGCGGCGCGGTGACTTCGCCGACCGTTCCGCCGCGCGGCTCGGTCGCCGCCAGCGACTCGATCAAAGCCAGGTTGGTTTCGCGGACGCGGTACTCGTCACTGTAGGGCACGGTGACACCGGTCGTCAGCGGCGCGGCGCCGGGGCCAGGGACGACGTTGACGAAATAGCTGCCCGCGGTCGTTGCCGGGAACGAACCGACATAGCGTCCGGGGGCTGCTTGTCGCATGCTCAGCGGAATCGGATTCAAGTTCGCATCGAGTGCGGTCGCGTTCATCTCCAGGAAATCCAGAAACGAATCATCGTTGGCCAGCGCGTTGACGACGACTTGGACCTGGCCGTCTTTGACACTGGTGGCGATCGTGAATTTTCCCGTGTCACCGGTCGGTCGCATCAGCCAACGTACCAGCTGGCTATAGAATTTGTCGTAGTCGGCCCAGTCGTTCCAGGCGCTGGCCCAACGCGCCCCGGCATCGGTCGTCAACACCGCCGTTCGTCCCAGCCCATACGTCCACGCGGCCAGGATCGTCGCGTTTTCCGGTTGGTCCGGCTTGGGCGATTGAATCAACACCTGCGCCAGCGGACTGTCTTTGGTCTGCGTCATCACAAACCCGGTGACCGGCGGCAGAACGCGATCGATCCCGTCGAGCAACGCATGCGGGAAGATGACTTCGGGGACCGCGCCGCCGGGCGGTTCGTACACCAGCGGTTTAGAGACACGACGCGCTTCACGTTGAAAGATCCGTGGCAAGGCGCGACCCGATTTGACGCTGTAGTACTTGCCGCCGGTTTGCGTCGCGATCTTCTGCAGACGCTGACTGCCTGCCAGGCCGTGCGAGGCCACCGCAACGGTGCTGATCGTGATGTTGTTGTTTTTGAAGGCGGCGATCGTGCCGGGCATGGGGTCGCTGGGGTCGCCATCGGAAATGATGATGCAGTGCTTGACCGACGCCGGAGCCGACGAAAGCGATCTCACCGCCATCTTCATCGCCGGATCAAATTGCGGCATGTCGCCGGGCGTCATCTTGCTGATCCGGGCCAGCATGTTGCGGCGGTTCGGGCCGACTTCCAACAACCCCGGCGACGACGGATAGCCGCCCCACAGCCACGCATCGCCACTGAAATTCCAGTGCAGCACGCCGGCCAGATCCGACGGACCGAGTTGTTCGATGGCGGATTTGCAGATCACTTTTTGCCAGTGGTTCCCATCGGCCATCTCGCTGGCATGCATGATCAAGGCGAGCGCGCCGACCGCTTGGACCTTGGCGTTCTTGATCTTGAAATCAACCGGCATCGCTTTTTCGATTTCCGATCCCGTCCAACCGCCCGCACCAAACGCTTCCGGCCCACCGAGCATCAGCAATCCGGCGCCGAGCTGTTGCGTGTTGCGGACCAGCATTTCAATTTGCGGGTCGGTAAACGAAACGATTTCGTTTTCATTGCTTCCCGAGACACGTGGAACGCCGGCCAGGATCACGGCGTCATAGGCTTGCAACTCGGCGAGCGAACCGAACAGGTTGTCATTGGTTTGTGTGACGACTTCGATGTTGTTGTCTCGCAACCGGCCGACCAGCAAATCAAAATCGCCCAGACGACTTCGGTCTTCGATCATCAACACGCGTCCTTGACCACGCACGTGCGTGTAAGCCGTCGCACTGTTGTTCTGACGCAATCCGTCGTCGTCCTTGCTGTCGGGAACGAACTCTGCTTGATAGATGTACGGTGCCGGTTGATCGATCGTGTGCCGCAACGGAAACACGTTCTTGCCGGGGTCCAGCGTGATGTCCTGTTCCAACAAGATCGATTCGTTGTCGCCGACTTTCTGTTTGACACGAATCTTGCCCTTGGTCGGTTCGCCGCCCTCGGGTGTCGCGTCGGTGTAGTTGTTGACGACGATCCTGGCCTCGAACGGTTGCCCCTTGCGAATGTCGCTGGGCAAGTCAATCTTCTCGACCAACACTTCGCTCTTGGCATCGAGCATCACCGGAACCACATCGATGCCGATGCCTGCCGCCGCGACTCGCGCGACCAGCTTTCTCGCTTGGCCGAGGTTCTCGTTGCCGTCGGTGACCACGACGATCCGCCGCGCGGTGTCTTCGGGCATCGTCGCTTGGGCCAGATTCAACGCCGATTCCAGATTGGTCGCATCGCTGCGATCCATCAAGCTCTCCAGACGTCGCAATCGAATCTCATCGTCAAACGGCGGGATCTCGATCGACGCGTCGCGGCCGAACACGATGATGCCGGCCTTGTCTCCGCGACGGCCGTCACGATGGCGTTTGACGTTGCGGACCACAAAGTCCAACATCACCTGGCGTTTGGCGCTGGGAATGCTTTCGGATTGATCCAGCACGTACATCACCGTGATCACGTCACTGACGCGAACCAGTTGCACGCCCGCCAAGGCAAAGACCAAAATCGTCCAAACCAGCGTTCGCAGCAGCAATGCCAACGCACGCCGGGTCTTGCCCAGTACACCCAAGGATCGGAATCCCAGGTACCACAATACCGGCAACGCCAGCATCAACCACAAAAAAATCGGATGCTCAAAGCTGAGGCGATAGGGCAACATGTCGGCTTGGGTGCATGGAGAGCAGAAAACGCTGGCCGTTTCCATCTGTCAAAGCAATTAGCTTAACATCTCACGCCCGGACGGGACGCGCCGATTTGCGATTTCAAACCGCGGAGAATCAGTGCCGGATCATCCCACCGCTTTTTCGCTCGCTACCAAACGGCCGCTGTCGGTTGGGAACGGCCGCTCTCGCTACGAAACGGCCGGTTCGGGCGTCAGCCGCACCGGCGGTGGAACGGGCAGACGCCACATCGCCACCGCGGTCAACAGCGCTCCGAGCAGCCCCAAGCCGATCACCACCAACAGAAACAGAGCCATTTCAGGCGACGGATCCTGGTCCTGAGTCTCCGGCCCCAGCACGACCGCAAACACGCTGATCGAATTGTTGACGAAGTGACCGAGCATGGTCGGGATCAACGAGGCACTGCGCCACGCGATCACGCCCAAATACACGCCCAACGGAAACACGGCGATGATGTGAATCAAATCCATGTGGAACACGGCGAACAATGCCGAGGATAGAAAAATTCCCAGCGCCGGACCGATGCGACGGTTCAGCCGCGTCTGCACATAGCCGCGAAACAAAAACTCTTCGCAGAATGCCGGCGTCGCGCCGATCAAGATCGCCAGCGGGATCAGAAATCCCGTTTCTCCGTGCCCGCGAAAAATATCAGACATCATCTTCAGGCTCTCGCTCTCTTCCATCAGAGAACCGACCGCGATCGATGAGATGAAACCGATCAGCGGCGTCGTCAACGCGGCGGCCACCCATGCCCATAGCGGCCAATGTCCCCGGACCAATGACAACCGCTTGGAAAAACCGACCGGCGACAACGCGGCGGCGATCAAGGTCGGCAGAACCAACGCCAGCTGCGGCGCGACGACCAATAACAGCAATCCGACGCGGGACGCGGACACCGTTTGCATCGCCTCGGCACTGACCATCATCCGTGGACTGAACTCGCCGTGGACGACATAAAACGCCACCACCATCATCACCAGACTGGACAGCAGAAACGCGACCAGCGAGATCAACGGCAGCAACAACGAGGGCCAGATCCGCGGTCGATCCCGGCCGACCGGCGATGGCGGCAAATCTTCTCGTCCAACCGCGCCCGGCGACTCCCCGATCGCAGACTCTCCGAGCGCAGGCTCCCCGAGCGGTGACTCCCCCGCTGAAGCATCCCCAGACGTTGGGTCGACGGCGTAAGGATTGTGCGGCTGTTCGCCGTAGGATTCTCGCATTACTGATTTAGCCTAGACCGGATTGTTGGTCATATCCGAACATCACGTTCATGTTCTGCACCGCGGCGCCGCTGGCGCCCTTGGACAGATTATCAATCGCCGACAACAGCACCAACCGCTCGCCCGAGCGACGCACCGACATCTGAACATAGTTTGTTCCCGCAACATGTGCGGTGGCGGGCAGGTGATCCACGGGGGTCACGAAGGGACTGTCGGCGTAACAATCGCGCCAACACTGCATGACCCGGTCAACCGCAGCGTTGCTCGATCCGCCCGCCGATTCCGTGGCCAACCCCTCTGATGGACGGACGTAAATCGTCGACAGAATGCCGCGACTCATCGGGGTCAGGTGCGGCGTGAACAACACTTCGATTTCGGGCCCTGCAATCCGCCCCACCAGATCCTCGATCTCCGGCTGGTGACGATGACAGCCGACCGAGTAGGCGGCGATCGATTCGTTCGTTTCACAGTACAGTGTTCCGACCTTCGCACTGCGACCGGCGCCGCTGACCCCGCTTTTGCTGTCAATGATGATGTCGTCGCCGCGGATCAGTCCCTCGCGAATCAACGGGGCCAACGGCAGAATCGCGCTGGTCGGGTAACACCCCGGGTTGGCCACCACGTCGGCACCCGCGATCTCCTCGGCAAAAAATTCGGGCAACCCATACACGGTCTTGCCGACCCGCTCCGGCCAGGGGTGCTTCACGCCGTACCATGACTCGTAAACGGACAACGAGGAGAGTCGGAAATCGGCGCTGAAATCGATCACGCGGACGCCGACATCGACCAGTTGCTTGACCGTCTCGGCCGACGCCGCATGGGGCAGACAGCACATCGCGACGTCACAGCGTTTGCCGATCCGAACCGGGTCCAATTCCTCCAGTTCCAGATCCAGACGCCCGGCCAACGAAGGATGCACCGAAGCGATCGGGTTGCCCGCTTCTGCCCGCGCCGTCGCGATGGCCAGTTCGGCGTGGGGGTGATGGGTGAGCAATCGGGCGACTTCCAATCCGGTGTATCCGGTGGCACCGATCAGGGCGACAGATAGCGACATGGAGCGGTTTTCAGTTCGGGAAAAAAGGGGACAGAAACATCATTTCGTCGCACCCGCGCGAGGAGGGCAAGCTTCGGGCTGCTGCGATTCATGGGGGGGGCCGTAGGCTTGCGCCAAACGGCTGCTATTCATTTGACATCACCGGGTTCGCGCCTGCGATCGGGCACCCCCGCCGGCTTCGATTTGGCGGCAGGGCCGACGGTCTATTTTTGCACGCTTCGGCGATTTCGATCGTCGGTAACGAGACAAATGACCATTTGGCACCGGAAAGGCATTACGTTAAAGGGGTTGTGATACGGTTCACGCTGTTTTTTTCGGGCGCTTGCACGTGCGCAGTTTCCTGCAAAGCTAGCCGAATGTGACGCGGTTCGCGACCAGGAATCTGCACGTCCACTTGTCATTTGTACGCACGAAATCATCACTCACGATGCGCCGGGTCCACAGAGGTTGGTTGAGCCGCCTGAGCTACCAAAAACTCGAATCACGTCGCTTGTTGGCGGCGCGACTGGGTTCTGCTGCCGATGACCCGCTGGGCGATTACGAAACCGATGCCCGGTTGATCGAGCGATTTTATGGCCCGCTGGCTCCCGGTCGCCCGGTCCCACCGATCCAGGGGATCGCGCCGTTGGTCGGTGAAGGTCGCGGCGATGAAACCCCCGGCAATACAATTCCAGACGGCGACTTCCCAGTCGCTTCCGAAGGCGGCGACGACGGCCTCAGCGAGTCCGCTCTGGTTTCCTTGGACGAAACGTTCACGCTGCACAGTCGACCGGATTCCAATTTCACGATCTACCTGGACTTCGACGGACACACGACGACCGACACGAGCTGGAACACCGGCTACGGATTGTCGGTGATCGAGCACCCGAACTATTGGGGCGGAACGGGAGCAGACTTTTCTGATGCACGGCTGGAGTTGATTCAACAGATTTGGCAAATCGTCGCCGAGGATTTCGCGCCGTTTGACGTCAACGTCACCACGCAGGAGCCCAGCGATCTGGATGATCTTCGCTACAACGGCAGCCAAGACACGCGATGGGGCACACGCGTGGTGATGACGAAGGATACCTTTGCCAATTGCAGTTGCGGCGGTCACGCCTACCTGGGCTCCTTCGATGATCGACAAGACGAACCCGCGCTGGTCTACAACAACGGTCTTAACACGGGCAGCGAAACGGCCAGCCATGAAGTCGGTCACCAACTGGGGCTCCATCACGACGGCTCCGGCAGCAGGACGTACTACAGCGGACACGGCAGCGGATCCACCGGTTGGGGACCGATCATGGGATCGCCGTTCAGCAAACAGGTCACCCAGTGGAGCAAGGGCGATTACTACGACGCCAGTCGGACCGATGAAGATGACTTGCAACGGATCACCCGCAGTTCCAATTTCCCTTACACCGCGGACGACCACGCCAACGATCCTTCCTCCGCCTCGCCGCTCCGCGAATCCGGTTCGGTCGCCGTCGATGCGTTCGGCATCATCGAACGAAACGACGACGTTGATTGGTTTCAATTCTCCACCGGTGGTGGCAACGTCTCGCTGCAGATCGATGTACTCGATTACAAACCGAACCTCGACGTGTGGGCGGGACTGTACGATTCCTCGGGCACCTTCCTCGTCGATTCCAATCCCCAAACATCGCTGTCGGCTTCCCTGCAAGACATTCCGCTTGCCGCAGGTGATTATTTCCTCAAGATC
>NZ_JBFHKV010000379.1:0-7098 GCF_041595215.1 Stieleria sp.
AGCGTTTTTCTGTATCGCCAGATCATGAACGGCAAGAGCCAAGTCGGTGTCGTGTGCTGCTGTCA
Organism: Stieleria sp.; assembly: GCF_041595215.1. Taxonomy (NCBI): domain Bacteria; kingdom Pseudomonadati; phylum Planctomycetota; class Planctomycetia; order Pirellulales; family Pirellulaceae; genus Stieleria; species Stieleria sp. The sequence continues at coordinate 66 of NZ_JBFHKV010000379.1, forward strand.
CGTGGAGGATTACGAGAACAACTTGATCCTGAAGCACGAATTCACGCGACCGGCCAAAGAAGACGACCGGACCCGTCACGTGATGACGCTCAACGCCCACGCCGGCCCGGTCTTTCTGACCTATCGGGATGATCCCGACTTGAACGGGTTGGTCGATGCCGCGATCCGAGAAACCCCACTGTACGATTTTACGGCCGATGATGGCGTCCAACACACCGTTTGGCGCGTCGCAAAAAGTGCCGCCTACGTCGCGTCCCTGACCGCGGTACCGGAATTCTACGTCGCCGACGGGCACCACCGGGCGGCCAGTGCCTGGCGCGCCGGAAAAGCTCGACGTGAAGCCAATCCCGATCACAACGGAACCGAAGAGTACAACTGGTTTTTGACGGTGTTGTTTCCGGCGTCTCAATTGAACATTCTGGCGTACAACCGAATCATCAAAGATCTCAATGGCCAAACGCCCGATCAGATTCGCGAGCGATTGAGCGGCGTCGGCAAGCTGGAAGAAACCAGTGATCCGGTTCCAGACCGCGCGGGAACGTTTTGCATTTACCTGGATGGGAAATGGTGGCGGCTGCGGGTTCCGGCCGATTCGATTGATCATCACGATGCGATCAACAGCCTGGATGTCGCGATTTTGGAGCAGCGGGTGATTCGCCCGATCTTCGGAATCGAGAATGTTCGCACCGATCCGCGCATTGACTTTGTCGGCGGGATCCGCGGGACGAAGGAACTGGAGAAACGGGTCGACTCGGGCGAGTGGGCGATTGCCGTTTCGATGTTCCCGACATCGATCGAGCAATTGATGGCGGTTTCCGATGCCGGAGAAGTGATGCCGCCCAAGAGCACCTGGTTCGAGCCGAAGTTGCGAAGCGGATTGCTGACGCACCTGTTGGACTGAACCCGTTGGTAGCGGCAGGGCGCGAGCCCTCCGGTCTTTCGTGCCGCCGAGCGGCGGCACCGGACGGCTCGCGCCGTTCCGCTAACACTCGCTTGTGGCACCGGACGGCTCGCGCCGCTCCGCTAACACTCGCTTGTGGCACCTTACGGCTCGCGCCGTTCCGCTAATCGCGGGGACCGAACGGATCGCGGCGGTTCACCGAATGTTCTAGTGTCCGATCCGCGCCAAAAATTCGGACTCGGTCAGGATTTCTAATTCCGCTCGACCGGTCAGGTCATCGACTTGCTGTCGATCGACATCGGACGATCCGAGCACCACGCAATTGGTCGATGCGTCGACGTCGACTTGGTGAACGCCGCCGCTGCGACGGGCCAAGTCAATCGCTTGTTCATTGCTGATGACCTGAAGCCGGTCGACGAAGACGATCTGTTTGCCACGCAGCGGCTGAATGAATTCCGCCCGGATCGACAGCCGCTGCAAGTCGATGGCGGATTCGGTCGATGTCAGTGATCGTGTCGTTGCGTCCGCGTAGCCGGCTTGCGACTCACCAACGATGGCGTCTTCGTCGAACGGGTTCATCGGAAGCGGCAACAGTTGGCTGCCGCCACGCCGTAGCGTCCGCTTGGGAAGTCCCTTGTCGGTTTTTCGTTTGGACGCCGACTTGCGCGGGTTGCCCTTCTTTGACGCGTGGCTGACGCCCCAGGGGCCCGCTTTGCCACGCTCGATGCGGAGTTTCTGTTCCAGGTCTTCGATCGACTCGGCGGCTCGGGCGATTCCCGCCGCCAACAAGACTTTGGCGCACGCCCGCGAGTCTTCCAGTGCGTCGTGATGTTTGAATTCGACGCCCAGCCAATCCGAGAGCGGCTTGAGACCGAAGCGGCGGCGGTCGGGCCAGGTTTGACGGGCGATCAGTCGCGTGCAGGAGAACCGCAGATCGGGGATGTCGCAATGGTGCCGCTGCAGGCACCCGATCAAGACGCCGATGTCAAACGGGGCGTTGTGGGCAATCAGACAATCGTCGGCCAGGAACTCTGCAATCTCGCCCCACAACTCGCCGAAGGTCGGTTCGTGTTGGACATCGGCCGGGGAGATGCCGTGGATGCGAATGTTGCCCGGTGAAAAAAAGAACGGGTCCGGGCGGATCATCCACATCTTTTCCCGAACCATCTGGCCGTCGCGCACGACGACGGCGGCGAGTTGACAGGCGCTGTCGCGACGTCGGTTCGCCGTTTCGAAATCGATCGCCGTAAAATTTGCCAGGAACGTCATGGCGAAAGTTTACGGGCCGAAGCCGCGATTCCCAAGTGGCGTAAGCTTCCAGCTTGCGATTCTCTTTTTTCCAGGCTCCGCCTGGGAGTATCACGGATATGGAGGCTACGGCCATCGGAACGAGGCAGACGCCAGGGTGGGAACCCTGCGAAGCGGCAAGCAGGATGCTTACCCCACGAGTATTCCGCCACACCTTGGTTTTCGGGTAGGCGGTAGTGGACGAGGCGACGAGTCCTTGCCAATCTGCCGGCTACAGAGGACTCGTCGCCTCGTCCACTACCCGAAAATTGAGCTGCGATAGACGACTAGCCGGCCATGCGGGAGATGCGGTTGCCGGGTTGGGCGATTTCGCTGGCGCTGGGGTGGTAGCGGTACTGCATCAGGTAGGCGTCTTCGACGGTGTCGTCGTAGAAGTCGCGGAGCACGCTGATGGCCCGGAAGCCGAGATTTTTGAAGAACAGCTGGGCGTCCAAGTTCGTTTCTCGGACTTCCAGCATGATGCGATTGCGGCGCTCGTGCGACAGTTTTCCGAACAGCTTGCTGCACATCGAGTTTCCGACGCCGTGGCGACGTTGGTCGGGATGGACGGCGAAATTCAGAATGTGCAGTCGGTTCTTGTGCAGTTCGTAGATCATGAAGCCGACGATTTCGTCGTCTTTCTCAGCGACCATGCCGATGCAATTGCGTTGTCGCAGGCAACGGATGAAATCCTCCTCGGTCCAGGCAAATTCGAAACAGCTCTGTTCGATTGCGAGGACGGACGGCATGTCGCGACGAATCATCCAGCGGATGTGCACGCAGACCGGAGTTTCTTTGGCTTGTTTCACTTCTGGGCTCCTTTCCAGCGAGACGAAACCCGGCCGGTGTCACCGGTCCGGTAATTCGAAAAATGCGTCAACAAAACCAGCAAATCGTCTCGATCATCGCGTCGTTTGCCGTGTGCGGGGAAAATAGCAAACGACCCGGCCCGAACCAAGACAGATTGTGAAGTCTTTCGAATTGGCGCGTTTAATTCTCTCACTGCATGTGTTCCGGGACGCGTGTGCCCCGCCCCGACCGGATCCGCAAGACGTTGCGAATCAATCATCGAGGGCGCTGCGTCCTTCCCATTGAATACTTAGATTCAAACGGTTCTGTCGGGGGGACGCTACCGAAAAGACAGCAATCTGGGGAAAATTTTTTGGCTAACTCAACTCAGCTTGCCAAAGCCCTAAAGCCGGGTTCTGGATGTAGTAGAATTCGCTGCCGTCGACGTCGGTGTGCCAGCCGTCGGTCAGCGTGCCGACGTTGTAACGGTTCATCAACGCGTTGATGTCGCCGGGCGTGTATCCGACCGACGAGATCTCTTGCGAAGTGAGCTTTCCCGCCGCGTAGACGACTTCAAAACGGTTTTCATGGGAGCCATGAACCAGGTGTGCCGCGGCCGATGGGTTGGCGGCCAAGTCTTCGTTTTCGGCGACCAACTGCACGATCTCTTTTTTGGTGCGGTAGCCGTACTTGCGAATCAGCCGATCAATCTCGCCATCTTCTCCAAACTCTTCCACCGCCGGGCCCAGGATGGTCAGCCGGCCGCCGGTCGCGATCGCCAGCCGAGTCCGGTAGATCGCTTTGTTCCCCAGCCAGGTGCTTTTGAATTCCGACGGATCCAGGTAGGCGACGACGTGTTGGGGAGGCTTTTCCAGGTGCGTGATGTTGACTTGGTAGGCCAGCTCGGCGGCTTTGAAGAACGTTTCGTGATCATCGCCGATGTACAGCCCTCGCGTGTGCAGCGTTCCGTCGCGCATTTGTTGGATCACGGTCAAGGCGTAGACGATCGGCATGCCCTTGCAGAACTCGTCTTGGGCGTAGTTGAGGATTTGCCGCAGAGGCGTGTTCGCCCGTCCCAGTGTTTGTTCGATGCCGTAGACCGCGCTCAAGTAGTGGCTCTCGTTGATCCCCTCGACGCCACCGGTTCCGACAAAGACGTTTTTGTTGTAGTTGGCCATCCCGATGACTTCATGCGGCACGACTTGGCCGATCGAAAAGATCAGATCGTGGCCGCCGTCACGGAGCAGTTTGTTGACTTGGGCTTTCCACGGTTTGTCATACACCCCACCGGTGACATCAGAAACATACGACGCCGGTACCGTGCCCAAGGTGACCACGTCATCGCGCCAGCGGTGGGGTCGAAACAGATCCAGCGGCACACCGGGGAACATGTGCGACAGTTGCTCGGGCTTCATCGCGCTATGGGTGCCCAGTGCCGGCATGATGTCCGCGACGCGTTCGCCCAGCATCTCGTGGCACAACGCCGTGATTTCACCGGCGCGGCTGAACAGTCGTGTGTGGTCGGGCGGCAGCAACAACGCTTTTTGGGGCAGCCCGATCTTGGCGAAGGTTTCTTCGAGCGCGCGACGCAAGTCGTCCGATGTGAGTGAAGTCGATTCGCTGCCGGTTTCAAAATAGGTCGTCATGGTCCGTGGTCCGGTGTCATTCTTCCTGGCTGCCGTGGCAATCGCGGGGGATCATCCGCCCGGGGCCGTCGCTGCCGTAATGGATTTGAAGCGCAGATTCGAAATCGTCGCGCGTTTTAATTTTGACAAACGCCTGGCGAACCGATTCATAGTCCGGGTGCGATTGGCTGTATTTAATGGCGAATTTTCTCATCAACAAGGGGGCCCGCCCCGCGCCATAGGTTTGCTCACAGAGCGTAAAGTGTTCGCGCATCACATCGGCTTGCTGGTACAGCGACGGCGGGTCGGGCAGCGGTTGCCCGTCGGCCAACGCGCGGGCTTGTTGGAAAATCCAGGGGTTGCCGATCGCTCCGCGGGCCACGGTGACGCCGTCGATTCCCGTTTGGTCGATCATCCGCAGGCAGTCTTCGGCGGAGAACAGATCGCCGCTGCCGAGAATCTGCATCGATCGGCCGACGTGTGATTTCACTTCGCTTAAGAACTGCCAACGACTGGGGCCGACATAACGCTGGACGACGGTTCGGCCGTGGACGGTGGCGGCGGCCAAACCGGCGTTCAAGGCACCGTCCAAGATTTCGAAGAACGCATCGCGGGATTGTGGTGTGTCGTCGATGCCGCGACGCATCTTGACGGTGACCGGGATGTGATGCGGAACGATGTCGCGGGTCCGCTGCAAGATTTCGATCGCGACCTTCGGCTGTGACAGATGAAAACCGCCCCGGCATCGTCCCAAGACCTTTTTGACCGGACAGCCGAAATTGACGTCGATGATGTCGAACCCGGCTTCGACTAATTTGAGCGCCCCGAGCGAAAACTGCTCCGGTTCGGCGCCCATCAATTGTCCGCCGACGGGGTGTTCGTCGGGATGAATGTCCAAGAAGTGTTTCGTCTTTTGTCGTTTACCCAGCGCCAACAAGAACTGGTCCAGCATCACTTCACAGACGCTGTAGCTGGCGCCGTGTCGTCGCGCGATCACACGCATCGGCAGGTCGCTGTAACCGCTCAATGCCGCTTGCACGACCGGGAAACCGATCCGAACGTTGCCGATGTTCAGGTCAGGGTATCGACCGGGGGCCGCTGTTTCAGAGGTGCCCCTGGGGGCGGTTGCGACAGAACGCGACCGCCCGCCGGATGCGACCTGTCGATCGCCGACGCCAACGGTGCCCCCATTCAATTCCCCAAGCGGACCCGTCATGATGTGGTGTTACCTGAGCTTGCCGTCGATTGATTTCGTTGCATTGTCTCGCATTGTCTTTGTTTTTCCCGTCGTTAAAACCGCCTATCCCATCGACCATGAAGATCGAAACCGCACCGTTTGGAACCGCCGACGACCAACCGATCACCCGCTACACGCTCATCAATTCGAGCGGCCACCGAGTCAGCGTGATGAATTTCGGCGCCACGCTGCTGGACGTCGAAGTGCCCGATCGCGACGGAAAGCTGGCCAATGTCAATCTGTGTTTTGATTCCCTGGATCGCTATGTCGCCGGGCATCCGTACTTTGGCAGCAGTGTCGGTCGGTTCTGCAATCGCATCGGCAACGCGAAGTTCACGATCGACGACACTGAGTATGCTCTGGTCGTCAATCATGGAAAACACCAACTGCACGGCGGGATCAAGAATTTTTCCTACCAGGTTTGGACGGCGGAGACACTGGAGCAGGACGGATCGGTCGGCGTGCGGTTCAGCCTGACCAGCCCCGATGGGGACAACGGCTTTCCCGGCAACGTCAATGTGACCGCCGAGTACAGCTGGAACGACGCCGACGAGCTGAAAATCGTCTATTCGGCGACCACCGACAAGCCGACGCACGTCAATTTGACCAACCACAGCTATTGGAATCTGCGCGGTGCGGGGACGGGGACCGCCAAAGACCATGTGGCGACGATCCAGGCGGATCAGTTCTTGGACGTCGACGAGGACTTGATCCCGACCGGTAAGTACAACGACGTGCAGGGGACGCCACTCGATTTCCGCACGCCGACCCCGCTGGGCGACCGTCTCGACCAGCTTCCCGCGACCAAGGGATATGACCACTGCTACGTCGTGCGTGGCGAGCCGGGCCAGTTACGAAAAGCGGCCTTGGTGGCCGATCCCGATTCGGGGCGGACGTTGGAGATTGAAACGACACAGCCCGGGATCCAACTCTACACGGCCAATCATCTCGGCGGCGGACCCGAAAACGCGGGCAACGGATCGCACGACGCGTTCTGTCTGGAGACTCAGCATTACCCCGACGCGCCCAACAAGCCGAACTTTCCCAGCACGCTGCTGCGACCGGGGGACAAGATTTCTGAAACGACGGTGCATCGTTTCGGCGTCAATTAGTATTCCGTCTCAGCCAAATTTTCGGGTAGTGGACGAGGCGACGAGTCCTCTGCAGTCGGCATATTGGCAAGGACTCGTCGCC
>NZ_JBFHKV010000380.1:0-7085 GCF_041595215.1 Stieleria sp.
CAAGGTGAAGAGTTTGCTGGGCGGAAAAAGCTACATCAAGCACATCGACGATTCCAAGATCGCCGCTTGGATTGAAAAGAAGCTGTTCGATGCGACCGACGACATGGGGCGTCTGTCCGAGCCGGACGTGTTGTTGATCTGTGTTCCGACGCCGTTGGATGAAGCCCGCGATCCGGATTTGAAATACGTCGTCGGCACCTGCCAGGCGATTGCCAAGACGCTGCGCGCCGGGCAACTGGTCGTGCTGGAAAGCACCACCTATCCGACGACGACACGCGACGTGATGGTGCCGATTCTTGAACAGGCCGGGCTATCGGCAGGGAACGATTTCTTTGTCGCCTACAGTCCCGAACGCGAAGATCCGGGCAATCCCGATTTCTCCGCCGCCGGGATCCCCAAGGTCGTCGGTGCGATCAACGCAGATAGCCAGGCCTGTGCCGCGGCGCTCTACGAATCCGCCGTGGCCGGCGTGGTGCCGGTTTCCAATTGCGAAGTCGCCGAAGCGGCCAAGGTGCTGGAGAACATTTATCGCGCCGTCAACATCGCGTTGGTCAACGAGTTGAAAGTGCTGTTCGACGAAATGGGCATCGACGTCTGGGAAGTCGTCAACGCGGCCAAGACCAAACCGTTCGGGTTTCAGGCGTTTTATCCCGGCCCCGGGCTGGGCGGCCACTGCATTCCGATCGACCCGTTTTATCTTTCTTGGTTGGCACGCAAGCAAGGCTGTAATGCGCGGTTCATCGAGTTGGCCGGTGAAGTCAATCGCTCCATGCCCGCGTATGTCGTCTCGCGCACCTCGGAGTTCTTGAATGAGTTTCGAAAACCCGTCAACGGCAGCAAGATCTGTCTGTTGGGCGTCGCCTACAAAAAGGACGTCGATGATCCGCGCGAGAGTCCATCGTTTGAGCTGATGGAATTGTTGCTCGAACAAGGTGCCGAGCTGACGTACAGCGATCCCCATGTGCCCCACCTGCCTTCGATGCGGCACTACGATCTGCCGGAAATGCACAGTCAGACGCTCACCCCGGAATTTTTGGCGTCGCAAGATGCGGTGTTGATCGCAACCGACCACACGGCGTTCGACTACGAACAAATCGTCCGGCACAGCGCGCTGGTCGTCGACACCCGCAATGCGACCGCGGCGGTCAAGTCGCACCGCGAACGCATTCGTAAGTGCTGATGCAGGTCCTCGCGATCGAGCCATATTACGGTGGCAGCCATCAGGCGTTCCTGGATGGCGTGATCGCCGGCAGCCGGCACCGTTGGTCACTGGCCACGTTGCCGGCGCGTCACTGGAAATGGCGGATGCGATCGGCACCGGTGCAGCTCTGCCCGTTGGTTGCCGATTTGGTTCAATCACACGGCGTGCCCGAGGTGGTGCTGGCCAGCGACATGTTGGATCTGCCGACTTGGCTGGGGTTGGCGTCACGCGATGCCCGGTTCCGCTGGCTGGGTGACGTACCGGTGGTGACCTACTTTCACGAGAACCAGTGGGCTTATCCGCAAGCACCCGATGCCAGGACGGATCATCATTTCGGGTTCACCAATCTGTTGACCGCCGCCGCCTCCGATGCGTGTTGGTTTAATTCGGAATTCAATCGACGGACGTTTTTTGAGCTGTCACGTGACTTCATCAGCCGCATGCCCGATGCTCGACAAGCGATCGATCTGACGGAAATCGAGCACGCGAGCCGGGTGATCGCTCCGGGGTTTCGACCGCCGAAAATCCGTGACACCGCGAGTCGCGATGATGCACCGATCCGGTTGGGGTGGGTGGGGCGTTTCGAGCATGACAAGCGACCCGATCGGTTCTTGGCGTTGCTCGATTGTCTGACTGCTCAAGCGGTGCGATTCGAGTTGATTCTGCTCGGTCAGAGGGGACGCCGTCGCGAAGTGATCGATGAGATTCGCGCTCGCCACGGGGCATCGATTCTGTTTGACGACTACGCCGAGTCGCGCGACGCGTATGAAGCTCGGCTCGGCCAAATCGACGTCGTGGTCTCGACCGCCGAACACGAATTTTTTGGCATCGCGATTTGTGAAGCGATCTGGGCCGGCGCGATTCCGGTCACGCCCGATGGACTGAGCTATGTCGAGTACGTCGCGGAGTCACTGCGGTACGGGGCGATCGAACAGGCCGCCGAAATCATCAAGGGATTGCAAACGCCGGCGGACCGAGAGCGGCTGAGCGAGCGATGTCGCCGTAGGATTGCCGATTACCGAATCGATCGGGTCGTCCGTGCGATCGATTCGGCGCTGGAGACGGTTGGTTCGCGCTCTGGCGACGTTTGAATTAAGGATGCCGCGGAAAAGGGGTCAGGTACCAAAAATGCGAAGCACCCTACGGGCTATTTAGTTTTTGGTACCTGACCCCTTTTCCGCTCGTGGAAAACAAGCCCCACGGATGGCAGCGCGAACCCACGGATTTTTTGCACCCTGTCATCCGTAGGTTCGCGCTGCCATCCGTGGGCCCAGTCATCGTTTCATCGTTCCGCAAGTTACGACCTGGCGCTTTTTCGCGGCGGTGCGTCAACGCGTAGCGCATGTTGTGCATGCAGGCGGTGCGTCAGGCACAGCCTGACCTACAGATCACTTTCAATCGACAGGCGGCCGGTGCGTTACTGTGGCAATTGGTATTGCTCGAAGCCGGTTTTTTCATCGATGGTTTCGAAGAAACCTTGCTGGACTTTGCCGGCGGTGCCGTCGGACATGAACATTGCCATGATGCGTTCGGACTGCTGGGAAAAGATCGCCCGCAAGTCCGAGGTCGCCGGTTGCAAACTCGTGCGTTTGATGACGTAGTAAACCCGTTTGGGGCCGTTGGGAGCAACGACATGTTTGGCTCCGTCGGCATTGAAAACGGTTTTCATGAAGTCTTCATCGATCGAGTCGAGCTCGGGGATATTGCCGATGGTAAAGCTGCCGAAGCCGACCATGTTGAGCCACGAAAATGGTCCCAGGTCCTTGAAGTAATTTTCCTGGCGATCTTCGGGGACGAGTTCCTGCAGGGAGGTGCCGCCGTTGGCGGTTTCGGCCATCGCTTCGGCGGCCTGTTTGGCCAATTCGCGCGCTTGGGCGAAACGGATCGCGGCGACGACTTCGTCACGGACTTCATCAAGCTCGGGGGTGTAGGCTTCTTTCTCTTCCGTTTTCCAGCTCAGGTAGGTTCGCTGGGATTCCAAGTCGACCGTGGTCGCTGGCGTAAAGAGTTCTTGTTTGATCACTTGGCCTTCGACGCCGAACATCATCGCGGCAAAGGGGACGCCGCGTTGGGTCAGGGCGGTGCTCTCTTCGACGGAGTTGGCGATCGGTTCGTCGGCCAGCGCGACCGGGTCGAAGGGGCCGATCTTGCGATAGCTCAGTCCAAGCTCTTCGGCGAGGGCTTTCAAATTCGGACGTTCCGGCGGAGGCGTGGTCGCGTCGGTCCCGTCGCCGTAGATCGCGCGAGCCCGCGAGTACTTTCGCATCACGTTGCGTAGTTTGGCGATCGCCTGATCACGGGCTTCGCGGGCCGGGCCATCGACCATGGTTTGTGCGATCTGATCGCGCACCTCTTCAAACGGCCGGTAGCGCGGCTCCGGTTCGGCCGCTTCCATTTCTTCGGTCGCGGTTTCTTCGGCGGTGGTTTCCGGCTCTGCCGCGGTCTCGGTGGGGGTGGACTCGGGCTCGGTGGTCTCGGGCTCGGTCGCCGTTTCTTCGTCTTGCTGGGGTTCGTCTTGTTGGGAGCTGGCGGTTTCGGTGGAGACGTCGCTTTGCATCACGACCAGGCGAACGCCGTTGGGGGCAGAGTTGATCGCCGACTGGTCGTCGGTCTCGGGGGTGGCATCGTCCAGGTTGCCGGCTTCTTCGAGCTCTTTGGAAAACGTTTCGACTTGCTCTTGCTGGGCGGCTTGGGTGTCTTCGGCCGATTCGCTGTCGTCAGCAGCCGGGGTGTTTTCCGCCGGCGGCTCGTCGGTGGGTTCTTCCTTCATCTCCTTCGCTTCTTCCGCGGCGGGCTCGGAGTCAGCGGGCTCGGAGGCAGCGGGCTCAGCCGGAGGCGTCGTTTCGGCCGGTTCGGTCGTCTCTGGTTCCGTCATTTCCGGTTCCGTCGTTTCCGGTTCGGTCGTTTCCGGTTCGGTCGTTTCCGACAAGATCACGACATCCGCGGGCAACTGGAACGCTCCGCCGGCCTTGCGTCGTTCGTATTCGGCTTTGATCTCTTCTTCGGACAACTTGGCGACTTCGGCATCGCGAAACGCTTGCAGTTCACCGAGCACGTATTCAAAGCTCGCCGTTTCACGTCGGCGGAAGCCGGGTTCGGGGGATTGATCGTTGGGGTAACGATCTTTTCCGGCTTCGTAGACGGCGACGACTTCGGATTCGGAGGGGTTGGCGTCGGTTTCGGCGACGTAGTCATCGACCAGCACGCCGTAGGCATTGATGGTCGCTTTTTGGTTCAGTTTCAGGAAGTTGTTCCAGTGATCCAGCGGCGATTGCAGCGGGAACTGGCCGCGGGCGACGGTGGCGCTGGCACCGCGGAGGTAGAGGTTTGCCAGCAGCTGTTTTCGCAGCATGTCGTACAGCTGGTACTGGCCCATTTGGTTGTTCGTTTCGCGCCGCAGCAGCGCGAACATCTCTCGCTCGCTCAGCTTGCCGTCGGTGAATTGTTCCATCCAGATGTCCAGCGAGGTGTCATCGAGCGCAAAGCCTTGTTCCTGGGCTTCGGCGGCGAATTGCAGGGTCCGGATCGACATGTCGTCGCTGGGCGAGCCGTTGATTCCGACCGATTGGATCTGATTGGATTGTTGGTCGAAGGTAAATCCGGGGACTTTCGGAGTGCCCCCGCGGCGGATCGTCTCTTCGGCCAATTTGCGCAGGTACTGCACCGTGGCGTAATGTTTCTGGGTGAATCCGTTGACGCGGCTGGCCGTCAGCGACACGCCGTTGAACTCGGCCAGGACGGGATCGGTCATGCCGGGCCCGCTCCGCTGCATGTACTCCGAAACTGTCGGCAGCACCACAAAGGCGAACATGGCCAGCAGAATCAGGAAGGTCATCGTGACCTTTTGATTGCGTCGAAACAGCTCCAGAGGACTCATAGTGGGGGCTTTCGGAGTGGAGAAAAGGAACGGGGGTGCAGAAATGGGAAGCGGAAAGCGTATCGCCGCGTCTTTTCAAGGGTCAAGCCGGAATCACGCTAATTCGCGTTGCTTGCCGGCGGCTTGTCGGTTATCCAGACGCATCGCGGCGGCAGCTTCTTGAGCTTAGCGGATTGACGAGATCCTGCCTTCACCGCTACCACTAAACCGAGCGAACCCGATCTACCGACCCCGAGAACAACAGCTTTTTTTGATGGCAAAGAGCAACGGCAAGAGCCTGGTGATCGTCGAATCACCCGCAAAAGCACGCACGATCTCGAAGTTTTTAGGCGCGGCTTATCAAGTCGAAGCCAGCATCGGGCACGTCCGAGATCTGCCCGAAGGCAAGAAAGATGTTCCCGATAAGTATCGAGATCAGCCGTGGGCGTACCTGGGTGTGAACGTCGACGAGGGGTTCGAACCACTCTATATCGTGCCGACGGAGAAAAAAAAACACGTCAGCAAATTGAAGGCGGCACTGAAGGAAGCAGACAGCCTGTATCTGGCGACCGATGAAGACCGCGAGGGTGAGGCGATCAGCTGGCACCTTCACGAGTTGCTCAAGCCGAAAGTGCCCGTGCACCGACTGGTTTTCCACGAAATCACCAAAGAAGCGATCACCGACGCGCTCCAACACACCCGGGAGATCGACCAGGGGTTGGTCCGGGCACAGGAGACGCGACGGATTCTCGATCGCCTGTATGGCTACGACATGTCCCAATTGCTGTGGCGAAAGGTCGGCAGCGGGACCTCTGCCGGGCGGGTGCAAAGCGTGGCGGTGCGGTTGATCGTCCAGCGAGAACGTGAGCGAATCGCGTTCGTCAAAGCGACTTACTGGGACATCGACGCGGTGTTCCAAACCGGCAGCAACGAATCGCTGCCGGCGACCTTGACCCGGTACAACAACAAAAAAGTGCCGACGGGGAAGGATTTTGATTCCGAAACCGGCAAGCCGACCAAACCCGACTTGCTGTTGCTCAGTGAGCAAGAAACCAACGAGCTGGCCGAGACATTGCGGTCCACTTCGTTCGCCGTTTCCAAGGTCGAGGTCAAGCCGTTTTCCGAACGCCCCCGGGCACCGTTTACCACCAGTACCCTGCAACAGGAAGCCAACCGCAAGCTGGGATTTGGTGCCAAACGCACAATGGGTGCCGCCCAGAAACTGTATGAAAACGGTTACATCACCTACATGCGGACCGACAGCACGACGTTGTCCAAGGAGGCGATCTCGGCGGCCCGCTCGCTGGTCCAGTCCGTGTACGGCGAAAAGTACCTGCACCCGAGCGTGCGGGTGTACAAGGGCAAGGTCAAAAACGCCCAAGAGGCTCACGAAGCGATTCGTCCGGCCGGTACCAGCTTTCCAACCCCCGAATCGCTGCGTGGCCAGCTGGATTCGGATCAGTTCCGGCTCTACGACCTGATCTGGAAGCGGACGGTCGCCTGCCAGATGGCTGATGCCCGCAAACAGCGAATCAGCGTGGTGATCGAAGGCGGCGGTGCCACCTTCACCGCGACCGGGACCAGCATTCTGTTTGAAGGTTTTCTGCGAGCCTACGTCGAAGGCAGCGACAATCCCGAAGCCGAATTGGCCGACAAAGAGCGGATTTTGCCCAACGTTGCCGAAAACGATCCGTTGGTTCCCCAGTCGATGGATCCCAAGAGCCACACGACCCAGCCGCCGGCACGCTACACCGAAGCGTCGCTGACCCGGACGCTGGAAGAAAAAGGGATCGGTCGCCCCAGTACGTTCGCTTCGATCATCGGGACGATCACCGACGAACGCCGGAATTACATTTACAAAAAAGGCAACGCGCTGGTCCCCAGTTGGCGTGCGTTCAGCGTCACGCGGTTGATGGAAGAGCACTTCGGGACGCTGGTCGATTACCAGTTCACCGCCGACATGGAGGACTTTTTGGACTCGATCAGCCGCAACGAAGGCGGGGCGGAAGAGTACCTGCGGCGGTTCTA
>NZ_JBFHKV010000381.1:0-7079 GCF_041595215.1 Stieleria sp.
GAACTTCGATGGTGCCTGCGTTGACAAAGTTCGTTCCGACGGGAAAGCTCGCGTCGTTGTAGATCAATCTCCCGTTCAGGATGCCGTCCCCGAGTTCCGCACCCGCGGCGAGACTGATTGCACCGTCGCCAGACATTTGACCGCTGAGCGGATTGAACCGGCCACCCGACAAGAAAATGCTGGAAGTTGCCGGAATCCCGATGTCTGCCGTGTTGCTCAGGGTCACATCGACCAGCGACAGGTTCTGGCCTGCATTCAGCGAAACCAAACCATTGTTATCCAAACGAGTGCCGACTCCGATGCCCCGGTGCGCCAGGCTGCTCTCGATGGTGATCGTCCCGTCGTTGACCAGATTGCCCTCGATCGAGCGGCCACCGATGCTTCCGACACCGTCGCCGACCAACGATTGGATCACACCGGTCGCTTGGTTCGTCAGAGTGCCCCCACTGACCAGCAGCACCGCGTTGCCGGCATCATCGCTTGTGCTCGGTCCTTCACTCAGTTCGATCGTCCCGGCGTTAGTCAGGCCGCTTTGAAAATCAACCATCAGCGTCGCGCGCTGATTGCCGTAAGAAGGTGCGTTCATTCCAGGAAGCAGACGCAGCACACCGCCGACCGCATTGGTGAAGCCGCCCGCAATCGTGCGTGTCGCCGAGGATGAAACGATGTTGCCAACCTGGTAGGGAAAGATCAGCTCGCCGGCGTTAACCAGGGTCGCATTGGCGGGAACGGTCGCGTCATGGAGATAGGCTCGTCCCCGAAATGTTCCGTCTCCCAATTCCGCGCCCGATCGCAGTTCAAAAACACCCTCGCCAAGTACTTGTCCCGTAGAAGGATTGAATCGTGAACCCGTTGACATCGTCAACGTGCGTCCCGCATCGACCGTGATGTCACCCGCACTGGTGACCGTCCCGTTGTTGAGGGTGAGATTCTGACCAATGACCTGAATCACGCCGTCGTTGTTGATTGCACCGGCGATGGTTCGCGAGCCGACCGTGCCGACGCCACCACCGACGAGTGACTCAATCACGCCGGTCGACTGATTGTTCAAGGCCCCACCGCTCACTCGCAACGTCGTGTTGCCGACATCATCGCTGGAACTTGCTCCCTCGCTCAGTTCAATGGTCCCCGCATTGGTCAGGCCGTTCTGAAAGTCAACCGTCAGATTCGCACGCTGGTTGCTGTACGAAGGAGCGTTCATCCCGGGCAGCAATCGCAGTACGCCGCCGGCGGAATTGGTGAACGCTCCGGTCAGTGCGACCGATGACGAGTTAGCCGGCTGATTACCCAGCTGGAAGATCGTTTCAATAACTCCCTCGTTGACGACCTCGCCCCCGATTGTGCTTGCTCCGGTGACGACAACTGCCGCCCCCGATTCAATCTGAAAGGTTCCCGTGGTGACATCAAGGGTGCTTGAACTCAGCCGCAGCGTCTGCGTCCCGGTGGGGTTGCCGACGGTCAGTGACTGAAGGGAAACGTCGTTGGAGAGCACGACGGAATAGTCCCCTGGCAGGCTGATCGCGACGTCGTCAACCGCCGTGGGCAGCTGATCGGAACTCCAGTTCAACGGATCCGACCAGCTGCTTCCGTCTCCCCCGCCGTCCCAGTCGACCTGGGCCAGTAGCCGCCGATCTTCCAGAAGTTCAAGATGCAGCTGCTTGCGATGGCGGCGTTGCAGTCGTTGACGTCGAGTCTTTCGTTTACGTCGCGGTGCGTGGAGCATTTTGGGTCTACCGTTCGCTCGCCTGGCCGTCTGGCAGCCCGCCAACCAGAGTTGCACCGTTTTCGCGGCGAAATCTGTTGGTCGGCTGGCTAACGGACGAAAGGAAAGCAGTTTGGGGCAATCGCGTGATGGGTGTACTTGCGTACGTGACACAAGTTAATGCGATTTTCCGCTCCGCTTCGTCCGGGAAGGATCGGTCTAAATCAAGAGAATCCCGGGAAACACTATGGGTTGCGAAATGGCGAAAACACGCCGGTCGTAGGAAGAAGGCACGTCGAGCGGAGAAGGGGTCAGGTACGAATGGCACGGGCTTAGGTGTTGGTATGCAGGCTTTCGCCGCCCACTGTCGCTGCGTCGCTGCGACCGGGAATCGCTTAAAGGCTCGACAGCGACGGTTGCTGAATCCCTTGTGTCTTATGCCTGCCCTCTTTTCCGCGGCACTTCAGCGACTGGACAACTCCGTCCCCAGAATGACCGGCGACAAATGCTCGTCGCGTTGGTAGCGGATCAGGAGACGGTTCGAGCCGGGAAAGACGGCGAACCCCTGCGGCAAGCCGATCCCTTGCGGTGGTTCGAACAGAGTGCCGAGAGCCTGTCCGGTGGGCACATGCCACGACTCAATTCGGCCATTGTTGTGACCACTCAGCAAGACGCGTCCACCCGGCAGAAACGCCAGTGTCCGAACCGTCGAAACCTGGTCGATCGCAAACGCGAGTTTTCCCGTTTTGATGTCGATCACCTCGAGTTTGTCGCGGGTGCAGATTGCCAGTTGTTCTCCGTCTGCACGAACCGCCGAAGCCATCAGCCGCGTACTCGGCTCGTTGCGGACCACGCGACGGACACCAGTTGCGCAGTTGAATTCCTGGATCAATTGTGACGACTCGTCGTACAGCAATGACGGTCCGTCATCCGAGTCCACGAAACAAAAAACGGCCGCCAAATCGAGCGGCAAGTCGAGCACCTGGTTGGCAGATTGCCAACCCGTTTCACTATACCAAGCCATGACTCCAGGTTCGTCTCCCGCGTTGACCGCGACGGCATCGCCCGAGGGGCTAATTTCAACGCGATGGACCTTTGCCAAACTTTCGCCTAGGGTGCGTACGATCCTTCCTTTCGACAGGTCATAAACGCTCACGTAACCGGGTCCGGCGCACGCGATCCAACCTTGCCGAGAAATCTGTTGTGAAAAACACGTGATCGGATGAGTGACCCTTTCGCCGATCGTCTGTTCGATTCTGCTACCGATCCCCACGACCAACTCTCGATCGTAGTCGGGGTGGGCATGCCGTTTCCGGAAGAAATAGGCGAGGGCATCCGGCGCGACAGGGTAGACGGCACCCAACGGCGCGGGCGGGCTCAAGACCTGGGTTGGCCGGACGCGACTGAGGTTCCACTGTCGCAGCCGGCCGCCTGGCCCGGCTGTGATCAGTGCATCTCCGTTGGGTGATGCAAGCACCCGGATCCTCTGGTTCTCTTGGAAAAGACGATGGTCATCGGCAATATTGAATGCCGCCGTCAGCTCGCCTGACACTTGGCCGCCTGATCGCTGGCTCAGTCGGAGCGTCTGTAGCAAGCCGTCGGGGAACAAAAGCGCGAGACGGCGACCGTTGTGCCATGTCGCATGTGATTGCGGGTAACTCGCATTCAAGGTCACTCTGCCGATTTCTTGAAACGAATCGGCATCCAGGATCAACATTTGTTGCCAAAAGCGATCGCAACAGAGCAGCCAGTTTTTCTCTGGACCCGCCAGCATCAATTCACGCGGATTCTCCATCGGCTCGAGCGTGATGCTGCGTGTTTTCTTTCCTGCAGGAACCGAATACGCGACAATACCTTGACGGGTCGGGACGAGCAATTCACGACTACCGGGGCGAAACAGCAGTGATTCGTGGCGATGGTCGTTCTCGATACGAAACAACGATTCACCCTCAGCGTTCCCGACCCAGACGCCCTCGTAACGTGTTCCCACGGCGAGGTGCGATCCATCGTCAGACCAGACGATCGTCTCGACGCCGTGATCGCCGACGACGATTCGGCGAAGTTCTTTGACCGACGGGGATAGACTCCAAAGCGAAATCTGACTCTGCACGCCTACCGCCAGCATTGTCCCGTCAGGCGAAACGGCAATCGCTTCGGCCGGCGCTCCTATCGAGCCGACCGCGACGGTTGCGTCGGATTCCAATCGCCCGCCTTCGGAGCGGTAGATGTTGCCATCGGCGTCCAGGATCCACGCGTGATTCCCGGACCGATCCAACGCCAGATCGCTGATTTCCGCATCGAGGACGAGCTGTCGGTCGAAGGGAGGGTGGGACAGATCGAGCAACAGGTTGCGGAAAAAGTCATCGCCGCGATGTGGGTTCGCCTTCACCGGCACGGCTGTGGTGGGGCCGAGCTTGTCTGCGATCAAGGGAAATTCACCCTGCCGAAATGCACTGACCGCCGATCGCAGCTGGCTCGCGTCGAGCAAGTCGCTGACCTGGCGTTCGCGTGATTGGCTTGCCTGCCAAGCCCGATTGACCTGTTGCACCTGCCACAGCGACAACGTGGTGATGAAGACAAGTGCCGCAACCGCGGCTGTGCCTGCCGTGACGGCGAGTCGGTTCCGGCCGAGCCATTTTCGGAAACGATACCCGGCCGACGGCGGGCATGCCTCGACCGCCTCGTCGTTGAGATATCGCTGAACGTCATCGGCGAGCGCTTTGGCCGAGTCGTAACGGCGCTCGCGATTTTTCTCCAGCGACTTCAGCACGACCCAGTCTAATTCGAGGTGAAGGTCACTCCGGATCGTCGCGATGTCGACGGGAGCTCGGTGACCAGCGGTCGAAAGATTCGCCGCCTTGAGCGTGCTGATGCGGGAACTGGGCCGCTCAGGTTCCTTTTCTTGCACCAGTCGCCGAAAGCCATCAATTCCGACGCGGGAGAGCGTATCGCGATCAAACGGAGTCGTTCCGGTCAACAATTCGTAAAGGATCACACCAAGCGAGTAGACGTCCGATCGTGTGTCGACGTCCAAACTGCTCATCTGGGCCTGTTCCGGCGACATGTAGAGTGGCGTGCCGATCAACTCGCTGAACTGCGTGAATAATGTCTTATCGGTGAGGTCCTGATCGAGTGCTTTGGCGACACCAAAGTCGATCACTTTGACGACCGGTTTGTCGTCATGCATCGTCACCAGAATGTTGTTTGGCTTCAGGTCGCGATGAATGATCGCCTTTTGATGAGCGTGCTGGACGGCGCGGCAGACGTCAATAAAAAGCTCGAGGCGTTCTCGCAAACCCAACTCATTTTCTTGGCAAAAACGTGTGAGCGGCACCCCTCGCACCAGCTCCATCACGAAATAGGGCCACCCGGATTCCGTCGTGCCTCCGTCGAAAACGCGAGCGATGTTCGGATGGTCCATCATCGCCAGGGCTTGGCGTTCGGCCTCGAATCGCGCCAACACCTCGCGAGAATCCATTCCGGGGTTGATCACCTTGACGGCCACTCGACGACGGACCGGTTCAGTCTGCCGCGCCATGTAGACGGTGCCCATGCCGCCGTGTCCGATTTCCTCGAGCAATTCGTAACGACCGAGAACCGAATGCTTTTTTGGGTTTAAACCGTGAAGTCCTCGTCCCGACGTCGACGTTTCGGCAACTTCCAGCATCGCGGTGGGAGGGCCGTCCTGATGGCCATCGCCTTCGCTGAAACCGCTCTCGGCTCCGATGATGTCCCCGTCGGCGAGCGCTTTGAGAAGCAGATTAGCGTGCCGCAGTTCACGGGCCGCAATCAATCGCAAAATCCTTGACTTCTGATCCGACCGGCCTTCACACGCCCTTGTCAGATAGGCGTCCCGCTCGCCCGGATCATCAATCCGTGAAGCGGCGAGGTAGATTTCGCATTCGCGGTTTGTTCCGGTTTTCTGTTCCATGATGACCCCGACGGCGTGCAACCGGACCTCGACAACGATTGATTCACGAATTGAACTGGCTCACCCATTAAATGCGAGATGACGGGTCCGAACGTCCGGGATTCTTCTCCGCGGGCGGAAAAATAGATCAAAACCCCGTCGCCAATTCCACGGTGAACCACGACACCGCGTAGTCCCAACGCTCGTAAGCCACGGTTCGAGAGATCTTCATGACCTTCGCCGCTTCGGCGACGGTCAGGCCGGCATACAACCGTAGGCGGACCAATTCGGCGGCCTGTTCATCGACCCGCTCAAGCTTGACCAGTGCGTCATCGAGTTCGAGCAGCTGTTCCGGAGTGATTTCCGCCCGAGATTCGGCGAGGTCGCCGACTTCCACGCGATCCCGATCGCCGCCACGTTTCAGGCTGGCTTTGGAGCGCGCGTGCTCGATCAAGATGCGACGCATCGCTTTTGCGGCGGCGGCAAAGAAATGGGCGCGCGAATCCCAACCCTGCCCGCTGTCCGAACCGACTAACCGAAGGTAGGCATCGTGAACCAGTGCGGTCGCCTGGAGCGTGTGATCGGATCGCTCCGTTGCCATGTGTCGAGAGGCGAGCAATCGAAGCTCCTTGTACACCAGCGGCAACAAGTCGGCGGAGGCATGGCAATTGCCCCTTTCGACTTTGCGGAGTAGACGAGTCACTTCGGAAGTCACTTTGATCATGTTGCGTCGTCGCGAGATGGCAAAACAAGTCTCACCCAGCCTAACTGATGAACGCCTGTGATTCAAAAGCTTCTTTTTTCTCAGCCGTTTCTCAACGCGATCGGGCAGTCTCGTCGTCGAGAGGCAAACCGCCCGAAAAAATCCCAAAAATCGAATCTTTACCTCCGACTCCGCGACGGGGTGGGTCGTTTGACGGTGCAATCAGCGAGATCAAGCCGCAACCGCGGGCGTGGCCTGGATGGGAGCGGAAAGGTCGTTTTTCGAATGGAAACAACGGTCCGTGTGATACAATAACGCACTGTTTTGAGGGGGGGCATCACTAGCCATTGACTATTTCTAGCGGAGTCGTGGGGCCGCCACAGCACGCCTGTATACACCTTGAGCATGTCCGACGTCACGAAAATTCTCGGTCGAATCGATGCCGGTGACAGCCTTGCGCTCCAGGAGTTAATGCCACTGGTCTACGACGAATTGCGGCAGTTAGCCGCGCAGCGGATGCGTCGAGAACGGTTCGATCACACGCTGCAGGCGACGGCGTTGGTCCACGACGCCTACATGAGGCTGGTCGATTCTGAAAACGAAAGCAACTGGCGGTCACGGGCGCATTTTTTTGCCGCCGCGTCTCAGGCGATGCGTCGCATTTTGATCGAACACGCACGCCGAAAATCGAGCCAAAAGCGTGGCGGTGACTGGAACCGTATCGCGCTGAAGGATTGCGAAGACCAACAGCTGGGTAACCTCAC
>NZ_JBFHKV010000382.1:0-7074 GCF_041595215.1 Stieleria sp.
CTAAAGCCTGCACACCAGCAACCGTTGGTGTCCAGCCTTTAGGCGCATCCCCACGCGCTGCTCCGCAGCGACCCGAGCGGCTAAAGCCTGCACACCAGCGCACCTCAACAAAAAATCCGCAACACGCATAGGACGCGTGCTGCGGATCGATTTGACGGGTCGCTGGCGAGTTACTTGGCGTTGATCTTGATCCGCTTGGGCAACACTTCGGATCGCTTTTTCAACAGCAAGTGCAACACGCCGTTCTGATAGTCGGCTTCGATCGACTCGGGGTCGACGGAATCGGGGATGGAAACCAACCGGCTGAAGTCGCCCCAATGGCGTTCGTCATGCAGGTAGGATCGCTCCTCGGATTCTGGTCGCGTACGGCTGGCCGCAATCTTCAGGCGTCCCTCTTCGAAGGTCACCTCGATGTCATCGTTCGCCAGACCGGGAAGGTCCAGTTCCAGATGGTAGTGGTCGCCCTCTTCCCAGACGGACATCGGAGGCCACCAGGGTTTTGTTTTGCCGTTACCACCGGACGCGAAAAGTCGATCAAACAATTCGTCCATCTCGCGGCTCGCGACGCCGAGCACGCTGGGGCCGATCGAACGAGAAAGGGTTGAACTGAAACCGCTCATGGCCATAGCCTCCAGATCACACGTTAAAAACCGTGAAACGAAAAACTGACCGGCAGACTCGCGAACACGCTTTGCAAAATTGACAGTCAGCGAAACGATTTAGGTCAAAAGCAACCGGCGTGCCAAAAAGCGAGGCCGCGGCGTTAACCGCGGCCTTCGAGGGAAAATGACGACGCGGATCACCCGCGCCGTCGTCAACCAAGGTTCGGTTCAATCGAAACCAATTCGACTTCGAAAATCAACAACGTGTTGGGGCCGATCTTGTCGCCCGAGCCACGCTCGCCATAGGCCAATTTCGGTGGGATGTACAGTTTCCATTTCGCTCCCGGTTTCATCAGCTGGAGCGCTTCGGTCCAACCCGGAATCACTTGATTGACTCCGAACTCCACCGCGGAGTCACCGGATTGGTCAAAGACGGTGCCGTCCATCAACGTGCCTTTGTAGCGAACCTTGACCCGACTGTCTTGACTCGGCGACTCGCCTTCACCCTCGGTCAACACTTCATATTGCAATCCACTCTCCGTGGTGATGACGCCGTCCTTGGACCGATTCTCCGCCAGGAACTCGTCCGCGGCGGCTTGGTTGGCAACCGCCGTTTCCTCGGTCGACGATTGCGGTTGGGTCTCCGACTCGGGGTCGGACTCGGACTCCGACTCCGGTTCTTTCACTTCCTCTTTCGCTTCGACCAGATCGCTGCGAGAGAGGGCAAGTTTGTCGTAGTCCTCGCCGGCGATGACATAGTACCACTGCGCAAAACGTCGGTTCAACGACTCGGCTTTCTCCTTGCCCTGCTCGATCTTGTCTTGATACGACTGCCACTCTTCCAGAGCGTCGTTGTAGGCTTTCATCTCTGCATCGTAGCTCTCACGCAGTTCCTTCAAGCGGTCGGCTTGTTCGTCGGATGCTTCGCTGTCGTCAGATGCTTCGCTGTCGTCAGGCGATTCGGACTCGCTCGGCGTGGCTTCCTCGGTCTCCGCGTCGGCTGCACTCAGCTCTTCCGGCATTTCCGGCTTGGTCGGTTTCTCGGGAGCTTCACCGAGGAACTGCTGGTCAAAATTGACGGTGACGAACACGTAGCGGCCGGGTTTTCCAGAGTTGCCGGTTTCGTTTTCGTCACTGCCTTCGTTTTCGTCACCGCTATCGGTTTCATCACTGCTATCAGTTTCAGCGCTGTTCTCGTTTTCGCCTTCGGAGGAATCGGAGTCACCCGCATCCTCTGATGCTTGTTCGGGATGGTTTGCGAATCCCAATTCGAGTTCTTCCTGGCTGCCGGTGAACACGCGGCCGAAGTACAGGTTGTACACCAGCCCATCGTTGGTCGCCGTCGCCAGTTCTCCTTCACGCGAAATCAGCTTCAGCGTGTCAGGATTGTCTTGCGCCGGTTGCAGCAAGAAGCCTCGGGAGAGTAGATCGGATTGCAAACGGTCGACATCACGTTGCGAACCGAGGGCGTCGCGGTCGAGTTGCAGGTCGGGCGTCAACCCGGTTTGCTTGGGTCGGACACCGACGATGTCAAGATTGGCGATGGCGTTGACGGTGTCTCGAATCGCATCCTTGTTGACTTGCTCGGTTGCCTCGTCAATGCCGTCCATCTTCCAGTCGTCGAGCGACGTTTCTCGATGCAGCGTCGTGACTTCACGTTGCGTCACCGTTGCTTTTAGCTCATCAAATTGATAATCGTTCAGTGAAACGTTGACGACGTCACTTTGGCTGATGTCAAACAGATCGGTGTTGATCCAATCGCTGAATCGCGTGGACAGGTCGATGTTGAGCGTTGCCACGTACACTTCGTCTTCGTCGGGGTGCCGGACGTAGTACTGGTCAAGTTCATCTTCGACCTGTTTGCCGATGATGTAGTCGGCCAGAACCGAATCGTCTTCGCCACGCAGGGTCAGCCGTTTTCCGACTCCTTCCACCTGACCGACCTCCAACGTGTCCGTCTTTGGATCGACGACTCCATAGCGTGCGTGGTCGGCTTGCCAGCGCGTCACCATCGCCCCTCGCTTGATCCCGATCACGCTGCTGGCGGTTCGGGCCAATTGGTCTTCCGCATCCGCGGGGTAATTGTGGTGTGACGGGATCACCCACTGACCGTTTTCGGTTCGTTCCACACTGAATTGTTTGGCTTCGACTTGGTCGGGATCGATGACCGCCACGTTCAGCGCCGAGGCCAGGGTGGGGTCACGGAATTCGGGAAAGAACTCTTTGCCGACCTTTCCGTATTCGGCGATCACCGCCGGTCGAGTCGCCAATTCGATCACGCCGGTGATCAGCAGACAGAGGATTGCGGCGGCGGCGTACAGAACCGTCCGACGAGTCTCTTCGGCCAACCCCAGCCAGCGACGTTTGACAGCCGCGGTGGTGGCTTCGATGGTTTCCTTGGTTTGTCCGCCGGGCCGACTGTCGGCGTTGGGTTGCGTCTGGTCTTGGGTTACTGTGGACATGGGAATTGGTCGGTGTTGTATTCCGGTGGTTGGTGTGGATGGGTGTCGGTGGGCAGAACGCAAGCTGGAAGCTTACGCCACGGTTTTGCGACGGCGTGAGTCGATGACCGTCGACTTCTCATCGCGGACTCGTTGGGCAAAGACGAAGGCACCGAGGGCAAACGCCGGGATCGCGGGCAGACAAACCGACCAGAATCGGATCTTCGATTCGAGCGACTTGATCTGGCGGTTGGTGGTGGCGCGAATCTTGCGGATTTCGTCGTTCTTCTTCTGTTCGATTTGCGCTTCGGCCAGCGACAACCGTTTTTGTTCGGCCTCTTGAGCTTGCTTGAGCATTTGCGCTTTGGCGATCGGGTCGAGTTCGCTGTTCTCTTGGATCTCCTTGACGCGTTTGCCGAGCTGCTCGCGGCGTTGCTCCAATTCCTCTTCGGCCTGCTGATCCGCTTCCCGTTCGGCTTGGTTTGCCGCTTCCAGGAAGTGGCGTTTCTGTTGTTCGACGCGAACCAGCGTTCGGTGGGCGGGGCGTCGGCTGCGGAGTTCGATGAAGGAGTCGTCGCCGACCAGCGAATCGACGGCGTTGAGCACGAAGGTGACGTTGTCAAAGCTGGTGCTCAGGTTTCCGAGGTTGCGTTCCTCGAAGAAGAAATCGGAGATCATGTCGACGTCGGCGACAAAGATGGCGTTGACCTTGTGATCATCCGATTCGCCGGTCACGCGCGCGGCCAGGGTGTGGGCGGCACCGTCGATCACGCGGAACGGATTGCGTCGCGGGTTGGCCGTTCCCTGCATCGAAAAGAAATTGAAGCCTCCTTCATCGACAAATTCTTCCCACTGCAAGACGCCCGATTGACGGCTGCTGGTCAGTAGCGGTTGGAAGTCAAACTCACTGCCGCGTTTTTCCACTTCGCCGGGATACAACGCGATCAGTTCTTGCAGCCCCTTGGTGATCTCATCGTTCAGATTGAACGATTCGACGTCGGTCCCGCTGTTGGTTACGAAGACGTATTCCGGGGGAAGCATCGCGAATTCGGGGTGGGGATTGTTGAAATCAAACACACAGGCGTCGTACTGCCAATCGATCCCCAAGGCTTCCAGCAAACGTGTTGCCCGTCCGCCATCGGCCTTTTGCTCGGGCGGCGGACCGCCTTGACCCATGAATCCGGAATGACCGGAGCGTTTGGGTTGACGCGGGGCACCAGTCACGCCAAACCCGTTGCTGCCCAAGGACAGTGGGAAGGGATCGTCGAACACCAGCAGTGGACGACCGGTCTTGGCGTAGGTCACCAGATGGTCCATTTCTTCGCTGGTCAGCGATGACGGCATGACGGCCAACAGCACATCGAAGGCGTCGGCATCAATTTCGGTCGAGGGCGACACCGATTGAACGTTGTATTGTTTTTTCAGTTCACGCACGATTTGCCAGTCGCGGGTGCCTTCCATCAAGTTCGCGTCGGTCCGCAGCACGCCGACGGTGTGGCGTTTCTCGTTGGCGACGGTCTGGATCGATCGCGTCAGTTCGTATTCGATCGGCAGGCCTTTGCCGAAGAACGGCACGACGACTTTGTCAAAGCTGCTGATCACGACCGCACCGAGGTACACGTCGGCCTCGCTGCGTCGGCCGTCGACTTCGGTCATCACCTGGACCGGTTCGATGCCAAAATGTTCGGCTTCGTCGGCTTGCTGGCTAAACGGTTGGACATCGACATAGCGGACTTCCAGACTTTTTCCGCCGAGTTCGTCGAACTGACGCAGCAGTCCGATCAATCGTTTTCGCGTTTCGACGTATTCCCGCGGCACGTCAGGGCTAAGGAAGGCCTGGATTTCGATCGGTCGTTCCGAATCGAGTTGGTCGAGGATGTCGTGCGTTGCGTCGGAGAGGCTGAAGAGGCGTTCGCCGGTGGCGTCCACACGCAACACGCTGTATCCCGCCCAAGTCGTCACGCAGGACAAAACGACGGCGACGCTGATCGCCCGCACCGCATATTGAAAACCGATCGCGGGTTCGCGACGTGTCTGCCAGTGACGTCGTGTCATCAGGGTGTGATTCAGGTACAGCATCACCACGGTGAAAGCGACAAAGTAAAGCAATGCCGTCAGCGGGATCACGCCCATGCCGAAGTCGCGGAATTGTTCTTGCAAGCTGAAACGTTCCAGCAAATCACCCAGGCCCAGCATGCCGCCGATCTGTCCGACGAACACCGGGATCGCACAGATGACGATTCCCAAGACGAACGCGACGGTCATGTTTGCCGTCAACATCGACGCCAACATGCCCGCACTCAACATCGCCGCGCCGGCCAACCAATAGCCGAAGTACGTGGTCGCGATCAGCCCCCAGTCGGGATTGCCCAGGAACGTCAAAACGAAAACATGTGCCATCGAGAACACCAGTGCGACGCTGTAGACCGCGACGACCGAAAGGTATTTGCCGAGCAAGATTTCGATTTCGGTCGCCGGCAAGGTGAACAATAGCTCGTCCGTTCCGGATTTGCGTTCATCCGCCCAGACGCTCATCGTGACCGCCGGCACAAAGAACAACAGCAACAACGGGTACCACGCGGTCAGTTGATCGAGGTTGGGTTCGTTGCCGGTGAAGAACCGCGCGTTGAACGCCAGGGCTCCGCCGAGCACCACAAACACCACAATGAACAGGTAGCCCAATACGCCCGAAAAGTAGCTCGCAAAATTGCGTTGAAAGACGGCCCGGATCACTTGGGGACGGATTTGCATGGTGGGGTCTCTGAAAGTCAAACTTGGATGGGTGTTGGTTCGTTACGGCTTGCTACGCGGCGACGGTCAGTTCTCGGAACTTCTGTTCCATCGCATCACTCTGTTGGCCGAGTTCGTCGGTCGGTCCATCGAACACCAACCGCCCCTCGTTGATCATCACGACGCGACTGCACACCGCGTGGACTTCTTGCAAGATGTGCGTGGACAGCAACACGGTTTTGGTTTCACCCAACGCGGTGATCAACTCACGGACGCCGTGCACCTGGTTGGGATCCAGGCCGCTGGTCGGTTCATCCAGAATCAACACGTCGGGGTCGTGCAACAACGCTTGAGCCATCCCGACCCGTTGGCGATACCCGCGCGAGAGTTTGCCGATCGCTTTGCCCCAGACATCGCCGAGCGAACATTGCTCGCGGACCCAGTCCAAGCGTGCCTGCAGTCGGTCGCCGGACAGCATGCGGGCTTGGCCGACGTAATTCAGGAACGCATGGGGTGTCATTTCGGAATAGAGCGGCCCATTTTCGGGAAGGTATCCCAGACGCTCGGCCGCGTTGATCCGATCGCGGTGCACGTCGTGTCCGGCGATCTTGGCGGTGCCGGCGTTGGGCGACAGATAGCCCGTCAGCATTTTCATCGTGGTCGACTTTCCCGCCCCGTTGGGTCCCAGAAAGGCACACACTTGTCCGACCGGTACGGTGAATGAGATCGCTTCGGCCGCGGCAAAGTCGCCATAGTATTTACACAAACCGTCGGCTTCGATCATCCAGGGAGTGTCAGTCGGGGCTTCGGCCATCGAGTGGTTTCCTTGTGGCTATGGTGGCGGTGGGGAGGAGTCATGCGTCGTCGCACGCGTGGCAAGGCTCGTGCCAATCGTGAAGATTCGATCCCGCCCGCAGATTTGCTTGTTCGATCGCATCGACGCACCGAAGCGGAGGGCGACAAAGTGTCGTGATCCAGGACAAGTTGACGTGGTGGCTGAGTCGAAACGAAGCAAATTGCCGAACGTTTCCTTGTCAATTGACACGTCGGCAAGCCTAGGGGCCCTGCCCTGGTCAATACCTTGTCGATCTAGCGGTGTTGGGCGTGATCCGCCGCGCTGGCACGCCGGTTGCAAGTCACCAGCCACCGCTGTCATTCGACTCTCACCCATCCGCGTTTGTCAGTTGGAGGAGAATCAATCGTGAATGGTTTGCCTGGAATTTTGGAACTGGTGGGCATCGATCCGTCGCGTTATGACGAATTGGATGTCGCCCGCTGTGTGGCTCAACTCGGCGGATCCA
>NZ_JBFHKV010000383.1:0-7069 GCF_041595215.1 Stieleria sp.
CTCCAACGCTCGCACATACCGAATGCTGGCGGCTTTCGGCGTGATGCCAAGTTCCATGGCGACTTCTTGGTTGGTCAGTTCTTCAAAATGACGCAGCGCAACGACTTCGCGATCCATCTCGCTCATTCCACTCAGCGCCGAACGCACCTCCGCAATCAATTCGACCTTCACAGCCGCTTGGCTCGGGGAAGTCAGATGCGCCATGAAACGCTGTGAAAGACACAGCGACGTGTTGCCCCATAGATTTTCGTCGTTCGGAGTGGATTCACGCAACGTCGAACGTGATTGGGTGGCCAGATGTCGGCGATGAACCCGGCTAAGCGTCTGTCCGGTGACGAGTCGTAGCCAAAGGAATAGTGACGGGAAATCGCCCTCGACAAAGTGACTCAGTCGTTTTTCTGCATCTAAATAGACATCCTGTAAGACATCATCGGCATCAACGCGGCCGCGAATCTGATCGCTGAGCCGAAAATGGATGATCTGCCACAATCGGGGGCGATGGCGGGAAAATGCATCGGCAAACAGTGACAAATCGCCCTGCTTGAGTTGCTGCTCGATGTTTCCGGCGTTGGTATTCACAGAAAAGTTGCCGATTGGCTGTAGATGCCTGCCATCGCGGGGGTTTCAGGCCGTGAGATAGTTGTACCGTCCATTGTATCCGAGGCCGATCTTGATGAAACCGACTCTCGCCATTGCCACGCTTGTGTTGTTCGTGGCATCTGTTCTGGTGGCAAATGCTGTTCTCGCCGCGGACGGTTCGCCAACGAAAAAGAACATTGTGATCTTGTTGGCCGATGATCTCGGCTGGGGCGACGTGGGGTTCCACGGAGGCACCGCCGACACGCCAAACATTGATTCGCTGGCCCAAGACGGTGTGCGACTGAATCGGTTTTACGCCTATCCGGCGTGTAGCCCAGCACGTGCCGCGATGTTGACCGGTCGATTCCCGCACCGCTATGGAATCTCCGGTCCCGTGCGACCTCGCGACCAGGGTTTGCCGATGAGCGAACCGTTGCTGCCCGCTGCGTTTCAAAATGCGGGCTACGCAACAAGTCTGATCGGTAAGTGGCACCTTGGGCTGGCGGGGGACAAGTCGCATCCCAACCACCGAGGTTTCGATCACTTCTATGGCTTTCTGGATGCGTCGATCGACTACTACGAACACACTGCTGGTCGGGGACAGATTGATTGGCAACGCGATGGAACCACGATCGATGAGGAAGGCTACTCAACCGACTTGCTGGCCGATGAAGCAGTGCGGCAAATCGAAGGCAACGACTCGGGAAAGCCTTTTTGTATCGTTGTCGCGTTCAACGCGCCGCACTCGCCGTTTCAAGCTCCCGAGAGTTTGGTCGCAAAGTATCAAGACAAATTGAACGCACACCAAGTGACGTATGCGGCGATGGTCGACTCGATGGATCAAGGCATCGGACGCATTCTTGACGCAATCGATGCCAAACAACTTCGCGACGAGACGATCGTCGTTTTTGCGTCAGATAACGGTGCGGCGCGAGCCGGAACGAACCAGCCGTTTCGCGGGCAGAAGCGGGAAGTCTACGAGGGCGGGATTCACGTCCCGTGCGTCATTCGTGCACCCGGCTTGTTGAACGCCGGAACCGAAAGTGAACAGCTCTGCGCGATTCATGATCTGTTCCCCACGCTCGCGGCGGCCACCGGAGTTCCGATCGCATCGGCAAAACCGCTCGACGGAGTGAGTCTTTGGTCGCAGTTGGTCGGTGGCAAGGCGACGTCGCGAACCATCGTGATTGCCGAGAACGATCACGCCATCATTCGCGACGATTGGAAGTTGATTCAGTTTGCCGACGGTGGCACGGAGCTGTTTAATTTGCGGACTGATCCGACGGAAGCCAAGAACGTGGCGGATGCGGAGCAACAGGTCGCCTCGCAACTACAGTCCACACTCGCTCAGTACCAAGTGATCGTTCAAACGGATGGTCCCGCACCACCGTCTGGCGACAGTCGCTCCGTTGGCCGGGACGTGGTCTCCCGCCGACACACCCTTGCCGCAACCACAGCCCAGGATCTGCAAGAAGGGGAATCCCTGGCGGCGGCAACGATCGTTGGCGATGCAACGTATGGAGTGCTAGGCGATCGGCGAGTTGAATCGAATGGACGTGGCATCCGATTGTTTTCTGGCAAAGATACCGACGGCAACGGCACACTTGCAGGCGAAGCGTCGCTGGTCAGCGACGACCTCTCCCCCGACCAACGTTGGTATCGCTTCTACATCTCTGGGCTCGCTCAAGATGACTTCGCCGTCGATCAGGATGACCTGTATTTAAAAGTCGAGTTTTTCCAAAAGAACGGCACCGATTCACTGGACCTGATCAAAGAACGGATTTACCCACAGGTCTCGCGGGAACGAAACGACCTGTTCGATAACGCCACCAACGAGAGTCTGGGACATGCGACTTGGCGAACCTACGCAATGGATTTCCGAACCCCATTTGCGGAAGTCGATACGGTCAAGCTGAGTGTCGGGTTTGCAAACGGGAAAGCCCAAGCGGGGAAATCTGAGTTTTGGGTCAATTCGATGGACATCAAACCCATCGACGCACCCGCCGACTACGAAGCAGCCAAACCGACCATCCAAGACTTCCCACAACCGGATGAATCGAAGCTGATCGCCCTGGGCGGTCGCTGGTACTTCAACCCGAAAGCTGGACAGCGCCAAGCACCCAAACAGTTCGACTACACCAACGCAGAACAACTGCTCTACAAGGCGGCTCGCTACCACGCGCCGTTTGCGGGCAACATGAGTTCGTGGTTGCGTGCCGGCTACCTCGATTTCAACGGTGACGAAGTCGCCAAGGACCAGTACAAACCTTACGCCGTCATCATCACCTTCACGGACGAGCATCTCGTCATGCGAAGTCGGAATCTGCCCAATCACCCCACCGCGACGTTCCCCGATCGCTGGCGAATGCTGGACGGCAACCCGTCGTACATCAAAGAGCAGGCGAATACGTGGCATATTCCATTGCAGCCGAAGCGTAATCCCGATGCGATCGCAATGGACGAAAAGAACTCCAACCAGGCGTTACCCATGGGGGCGATTGGTGTCGCGACCAACGGCGTGATCTTCTTCAATCCCTTCGACCACATCTTTGAAACCGATGCCGTGTGGCGACTCGATCGCTGTTGCGGCCACCCAAGCCCACGCCAACAGTACCACTATCACAAGTATCCGGTTTGCGTGAAAACTCCTTGGAGCGACGAAGGCCACTCCCATTCCGGTGTGATCGGGTTCGCGTTCGACGGGTTTCCTGTCTACGGGCCATACGAATCAAAAGGCTTGCTCGCCAAAGACGATACCAAGAACCCACTCAACGACTTCAATCTTCACGAAGACCCCGATCGCGGTCCCCACTATCACGTCACCCCCGGCGAATACCCGCACATCATCGGAGGATACTGGGGACAGGTTGATACCAACCATCGTCCGGGACGGTAGCGACGCTCACCAGAGCGTGGATCGTGCGCAGAACCTGCCACCGTCAACTCAGTCACCGAGATCGACAAATTCCCAGACGACGCCTTCGCCGGTGCCGTCGCCGCGAAAATGGACCAACGGGTTGGTCTGCTTTCGATTGAGACATTTGATCGTGTCACTCAGCCGGCGCTTGGCGTCCTGCTCGGGATGCGGTGGGAGCGGATCATCGATCCTCGGCGGCCATCCTTCTTCTTCGAACGCACACAAGATCGCTTGCTGGTTGACCGCGACCCATTTGAAACGCTTGACAATCGTGCCGCCTACGCCCAACACACGACGCTCCGAATCCCAACGCGGTCGCTGCCCCGCGTGGGGACGACTGCCGTTGACGGCTCGCAAGTTGACGCCGCCGGCCAGCACGGCCTCGGTCGCTTCCCGCCGCGGCTGAAACGAAGGTTGTCTCTCGGGTGCAGCGGGTTGATGATTGGCCAACAACCCTTGCGCCAACTCGATGCCCCGGTCGGTGAGCACAAAACAGGTTCGCTCGGGAAACGTCAACTCACCCGACGGCAAAAACGTCCGCCCGTCGTCGCTCTCCAACGTCACTTCACGCTGATGTTGGACCCAGCCATTTCGCACCAGCCAACGAAAATCATTCGGCGCCATATCCAATGCCGTCAACTGTTCTATCTCCACAGCAAATTGCCAGCGGTCACAGTTCGATTGACACGCATAGTCAATCGCAGTCAAAAGCGGGAGAAAAGCGAGACGTACGCGATGAGGCACGTTTTCCACGTGCGATGAGAACTGTTTCAATGCCATGCCCCGGCCTCGATTCAATCGTGTTGGTGCTTCCCTTAACGGTCGGATAGCCAAACCCCCCAACGGCCATTTCTTTCACTATAAGGTTGCCAGCAAAGGAATTCAATCGATTTGCATCCTGAATTTATGATTGACGCGCTGGACCAAGAAATACCAAGTGAACAGTTGTGCGCAACCGGCTGTCGGTGGCCGTCGGGTTCAAGGCGGAACGGGCCGACCGCCTTCGGACGCACCGGCTGAGGGCAATGCGTGGCCACCCTGTTTGGAACACCGCGAGGCGGCCCGGCGGTGTTCGTCGATCAGCTTGTCGGTTTAGCGAGCGATGGTTGAACGTCTTTCGATCAATCGACCGTGATTTCGTCGCTACGACGTCAATGGCACGACTTCTGCAGCCGACTGCTTGCCACGGACAACGCATCGTTGTCGATGTTTCGTTGTCTTGGGGGCATCAACCCCAAGGTCATTTGATGGCCTGATCGGGCAAGGGGATCCTTGTCCGGCGACTCTTCAATAGCAAATCAAAGGAGCTCATTTAATGCGAGTCAAAAACCTACTGTGTGTCACCGCGTTGGCTGGTGCGACCATGGCATTGCCGACCGGCAACACCACCGCGCAAGACCTCGGCCAAGCCGTTCCGACCACCCAAAACGGTCTCGGCAACGCCGTTGATAATGCGGTCCGCAGCGGCATCGGAGCCGCCACCGATCAGATTCGGCAAGGCGGAAGCGTCCGCGGTGCGATTCAGCAAGGCGCCGATCAAGCGCTGCGTCAAGGCGCCGACCAGGCGATCCGCGAAGGCGTCAATCAGGCGACCCGGCAGGTTCTGCCGAACGCCAACATCAATGCCAACGTCGACGCCAACGCTAACGTCAACGGCAACCGCAACGTCGCCGGTTCCAACGTTGCCGCGCGACAACGCGCTCGATTGGGAATCGGACTACAAAGCAGCGATCAAGGCATCCGAATCACCAACGTCACGCAAGGCAGTGCGGCCGCACGAGCAGGGCTGCAAGCCGGTGACGTCGTGATCAGCACCAACGGTCAAGCGATCACGTCGACCGATCAGTTGGCACAAATTGTCCGCGATGCCGATGCCAACGCCCAGTTGCAAATGAAGGTGTTGCGTAACGGTCAAGAGCAAGCGGTGACCGCATCGTTGGCGGCACGCCAACAACAGAATGACCGCTATCGTGCAAACAAACCCGCCATGGACGGTTCGGCCAACGCGTCGGCCGCCTATGAAGCACGCATCACGGCACTGGAAGACGAAATCGAGCGATTGAAGTCGACGATCGACCAATTGCGTGGCGAGTTCGATGTCCAAGGCGATGTCCAAGGCAATCTCCAAGACAACGGCCAAAGTCGTCGTGATCGAAACACGTCGCTCAACGCCGACGGATCGCTTGAAGCCGACGCGTCACTCGATTCCGGACTCGATGTCGATGCAAGTGGATCGGCTTCGACCGATGCCGACTTGGATGGTTCGCTCGATAACTAATCCCGCTCGATCACTGATCGACGCGTTTCATTCAGCTGCATCCCCGCGGATGCGCTGAATCATATCCCGCCGATGAACGCGATGCCTGGAAACAGACGTTGCGGTTCTCGGCGGGTTTTTTTCGTTTCCAGCTGAAAGGAAGCGATGAAATTGCTGAAGTGAATCGTCTGGGGTAGCACACCAGCACTCTCAACGGGCTACCCATCGAAACTGCCACCCACGGATAGCGGCGCGAACCCACGGATGACAGGGTGCGATAAATCCGTGGGTTCACGCTGCCAACCGTGGGCCCAGTAATCGTTTCATCGTTCCGCAATTGACCGCCTGTTCTTTTTCCGCGGCACCCTAAAACTAAGAGTTGACGGAGCAATACGGCTTCAACCACTTTTAAGGTTGGGGTTGCGTTGTTTGAGCTGAAAAGTCCCATGATTTTCCGCGACCGCTTTTGTCTCGAAAATCGATCGTTTGAACATCCACCACACTTTCCTCGGCCGGAAGATACAACCGCACGACGCTCGTCCTGCCTTCGACGGGGATCTGAACGGTGATGTTTTGCCAGGATGCTCCTGCCGAAAGATCGAAACGGGCCACTTGGCCCGACTCGGGAAAGGTTTCCTGACCTGCGGTCTTCCATTGAATTCGTCCTTCACCGCCTGTCGCGCTGCGGGCACGAAGCCGCAGGGTCAGCGGGCCGTCGGATTTGACTTGGGCCGTCCCCAAAAACGGCTGACGTCCCCGGCCCACGACCCGGATCGCCCCATCCGTCTTGACGAGTTCGCAGTTACGGGCAACCAAACCCAAGGTGATGTCGGATGATGCGGGCGTTCCCGTGGAACCCGCTTTGGAGTCTGCGTTGAAGTCAGGGTTCGGTTTTGGGGCCAACGCTCCGGTGTCGCGGATGAATTGGTCGATCAACCCGTCCAACTCTGCCACTTTCTGTGGCATCGCGTTTGCCAGGTTTTGTGTTTCACCAATGTCGTCGGTCAGGTTGTAGAGTTCGCGGACGGCGGGATATTGGGGATGCGGCTCGAACCGTCGAATCAATTTCCAATCGCCTTGGCGGACCGACACCGCGGGAATCAGGTGCGGGAACCAGGTGAAGTAGGCGTGGCGTTTCAGCCGGCCGGTTTGTTCCAACACGGGCAGCAACGATTCGCCGTCGACGATGTGTTCTTCGGGCTGCTTCAGGCCCGCGACCTGGAGGATCGTCGGGTACAGATCGATCGGTCCGACGATGGCATCGCTGGTCGAACCGGGCTGGACCTGGCCGGGCAGACGCACCATCAAGGGAACGC
>NZ_JBFHKV010000384.1:0-7046 GCF_041595215.1 Stieleria sp.
GTGCAAAACAGTCGACCGCTTTGGCATTACGTCTTGGCCGATGAAGACATCCGTCGCAATCCGCACTTCGCCCCGCCGGATCCGAAGCATCTGGTCGTCACACCGGTCAATCCGCCGGTGTTTCCCGCCGCACAACTGCAAAAGCGTTTTCACAGCTTCAACCAATCCGGACGTTTCACGTCAGCCTGCTCGGCAATGATCTATCGCGACGACGTGCTGTTCCCGCAAACCGACGACCAGCAGCACGCGTTTACCTGCGAGCCGTTTCACAACTTGGTTCAACACAACATCATCACCGAAGACGGCATCAGTTTTGACTTCCACCGAGACCCGGCCGAGGATGTCGTTGATTTCTTTGCCAGTGAAGATCGCTGGTGCCGGCCGGTGATGGTCCGCACCGGACCCGACGGCGCGCTGTGGGTTGTCGATCTGTATCGCTACATGATTGAACACCCCCAGTGGCTGCCTCAAAACGGCAAAGATGAGCTGAGACCGTATTATCGGCTGGGAGAAAACCATGGTCGGATCTATCGCATCCTACCCTCCGGCAAGCATCCGGGAATGCCAACGATCGACGATTCGCGTGAAGGATTGCTGCGTGCCATGGCCAGCTCGAACGGCTGGCAGCGAGACGCTGCACAGCGCACACTGGTTCGCACGAAGGACATGGCAGCGGTTCCGCATCTTCGATCGATGGCAACCGCCGACGACCTCCCACGCCAGCGACTGCAAGCCCTGTGCACACTCGATGGGCTGCAGGCGCTGAACGCTGAAGTCTTGCAGACGGCGTTGCGTGACCCGCATCCGGGAGTCCGCCGCCAAGCCGTGCGATTGGCTGCCAGACATGTGGTCGAGGTACAGACATTGGCGTCGCTGGTCGAGGACACGGACGCCAAAGTGCGTTTACAGCTCGCGGCCACGCTGGGGGAGTACGACGATCCGCTCGCGTCCCAAGCACTCGCAAGTCTGGCGTGGCAGTCAGCCGATGATGCATACATCGTTGCCAACGTGATGAG
Organism: Stieleria sp.; assembly: GCF_041595215.1. NCBI lineage: Bacteria > Pseudomonadati > Planctomycetota > Planctomycetia > Pirellulales > Pirellulaceae > Stieleria > Stieleria sp. The sequence continues at coordinate 1,017 of NZ_JBFHKV010000384.1, forward strand.
TTCGCTGAGTGATCGCAACCTTACCGAGGTGCTGAATGCCTTCATGGCGATCGCGTCTGATTCATCGGCGCGCGACCGAAGCGACCACCCCTTGCAACGACAGTTATTCGCACAGGTCGCGGCCTTGGGGAATGCCGACGCTATCGGTCAAACCATCGCCAGCCTCGTGGGACGGTCAGACTTGCCCCCAGAACCATGGCAGCTGTCCGGGTTGGCCGAGCTGCTCGATGGATTGGAAAAACGCAAGTTTTCGATCACACAGCTTTCCGATGCTCAGCAACAGTTGATCGCCGGATCGATCCAACAGGCGCGGAGCGTGGTTTCCGAAGCGTCGGGAAAGTTGACCCCCATGGTCGACAGTGCGTTGCGTCTGTTGTTACGACAACCAGGCGATCACACCCATGACATGCGGCTGCTCGCCGAGTTACTGGTGCCGCAATCGACGGTGGAGTTGCAACTGGCGGTGGTGGATCGATTGGCCGACCAATCCGATCCGCAAATTGGGGACGCCTTGCTGTCCGGCTGGCCGTCCTACGGTCCGGCGCTACGATCACGTGTACTCGACGTGCTGTCCGGTCGCGCGGCGTGGAGTTCGGCGCTGTTGGCAGCGGTGCGTTCGGAACAACTTTCCAGTGGCGAAATCGGTCCCGCGATCCGCGAACGGCTATTGGCGACCAAGGACAAAACGCTTCAAGCCGGCTGGACGGAAGCCTTCGCGTCTTCGACCAGCCCAGACCGTAGAAAGGTGATCGAAGACTACCAAAACGCATTGACGTTGGCCGGTGACTTGGAACGGGGAAAGAAGGTGTTTGCCAAAAGCTGCGCCGCCTGCCATCGACTCGGAAACGTCGGCCATGAAGTCGGCCCCAACCTGGCGTCGATCACCGACAAACGTCCCCACGTGCTGCTGTCGAACATCTTGGACCCCAGTGCCGCGGTCGAAGCACGCTATCTGACGTACATCGTGCTGAGCGATGACGGCCGCGTCCGAAACGGATTGTTGGGCACCGAGACGGGCAGCAGCATCACGCTGTTGTCCGGCGAAGGCAAACGGGAAACGATCCTGCGATCGGAGATTGAAGAGTTACGGGCATCGGGAAAATCGCTGATGCCTGATGGGTTGGAAAAAGAACTTTCGCCACAAGACGTCGCCGACCTGATCGTGTTGTTGCGGTCCAATCCGACGACGACGGAATGAGAGATCAGCCGTTTGACGTCAACCAGTTCTTTCGGTGCAGCAATACGCAGAGCCTGGGAGACCTTTTGTTCCAACGCGAATCGATAGCTATCGGGCGACACGAACACCAAGCTTCAAGACCGGCGCCCCTGTCGTGCCATCATTTGCAACGACGAGATAGGGCTGGCCTCGATGCCATTGGGTAGGAGCAAATCGTGATTTGGGATCGGGATCCAAGTGATACTGGTATCGTCCCGGCGCGAGTGGGAGGTGCCGAAAGGCAATCCCGGCTTGCAGCGTCGTGAAGCATTGAAAACCACCATCGCCGCCGTCGGGCCCAATCAGAGTCATTCCAATGATCACACCTGCGACCGGTTCGCCGCTATCCATCGCAACGACCTTGGCCAGTGGAGGCCCGGTGACAGTCGCTTGTTCTTTGATGACACGGTCGTAGAACGTCGATCGATGGAGCGCCTGCTGAGCCATTGCCCGTTCGTACTTGAAATGCAGAAATGCAACAGCGCAGGTTGCAATCGCAGTCATGGCAAGTAACGAAGCGATCGAAAATTGCCTGCGTCTGGTTATCGTCATTGGGATCGCTGCAGGAAGTTCCCTGCGACTTTCTTGTTCGAAAGAATCGTCATCGCAAGCACCGTTCCGATGGCAGGCTGGGGTGGGGCAAGTCGAGATTTAGTTGCGTCTGCCCCGCCGACAAGATAGCATAATCTCCGCAATCGCTTGTCGACAAACAGATCCACGCCCGCCTGCACCATGGTTCGCGATTCACCACGCGAGATCATTGCCCACCACCCATGCACGTTGCTTGTTCCCACCGGACGACGCAACGGCACCTCCCACGGAAGCATCCACCCATGTATTCGTCGCTTCGTTTCAGGCTGCACCTTGCCGCCGCCCTTGTTGGTTCCCTGAGTCTCTTTTTCGGTAGCGTGACCGTCGTTGCGGAGACACCGACCAAACTGCTTCGCGCCGGTGCGTTCGCGATCGACATCACCCCGACCAAGTTCCCCGTCAGTTCGGCCGGCAGCATGACGCATCGCATGGCCGACAAGGCACATGACCCGCTGCACGCACGGTGTCTGGTGCTGGACAACGGCCAAACGACGATCGCATTGGTGACCTGCGACAGTTGCATGATTCCGCGCGAGATCTACGACGCGGCCAAGCAACGGGCGTCCGAAGCGACCGGCATTGAAACCGATCACATCCTTTGCTCGGCCACCCACACGCACACCGCGGTGACGGCGACACCCACCTTTCAAAGCATCGTCCAAGACGACTACCTCGAGTTTCTTACCCAGCGGATCGCTGACGGGATCGTCCAAGCCCATTCGCAATTGGAACCGGCTCGCGTGGGTTGGGCGATCGGAAACAATCCGCGGCAGGTGTTCAACCGCCGCTGGTTCCTGCGTCCCGGAAATTCCTTGGCTGATCCGTTCGACCGTGGCACCGACAAGGTCCGGATGAATCCCGCCGCCAACAGCAAGAGCTTGCTGCAACCGGCCGGCCCGATCGATCCCCAAGTCCCGGTCTTGGCGGTCCAGGCCATTGACGGTCGCCCGATCGCGATGTGGGCGAACTATTCGCTGCACTACGTCGGCGGCGTGCCGGCCAACTCGCTTTCGGCGGACTACTTCGGCGAATTCGCTCGTCAGTTCTCGCGATCGATCGACGCCGACGACACAAAGCCCGCGTTCGTCGCCGCGATGACCAACGGGACCAGCGGTGACATCAACAACATCAATTTCTTTGAAGGCGCCGCACGACAGCAACCCTTCGAACAGATCCGTCTGGTCGCCGCCGATGTCGCGGCATCCGCACTCGTCGCGTACCAACGGATCGAGTATCTGGATTGGGTGCCGTTGAAAATGCGGGAAACCGAAATCGAACTCGGCGTGCGCCGCCCCGACGCTGAAGAATTGGCCCGCGCGGAGGAATTGATCGCCGAAGCCGGACCGGGCCCGTGGCGCGACCGCCGGCTGATCTATGCCAACGAAACGCTGGATCTGGCCAAGTACCCCGAGACGGTCCATGTCAAGCTTCAAGCGATCCGGATCGGTGATTTGGGAATCGTCAGCAGCCCCTGTGAGACGTTCGTCGAAACGGGCTTGGCGATCAAGAAACACAGTCCCTTGAAACCGACCTTCACGATCGAACTGGCCAACGGATACAACGGCTACCTGCCGACTCCGGAGCAACACACGTGGGGTGGTTACGAAACCTGGCGTGCCAAGTCCAGCTATCTGGCCGCCGATGCCGAACCGCAGGTGCGACAGACCTTGCTGGACTTGCTCGATCAGGTTTCGCAGTAGTGTTGATGAAGGCCCGGGTGATTCACGCAGGGTGGGTCAAATCCGCGACAACCTTGGGGGTGCACGCCAGCAGCGTGCCACAACAAAGCTTGGGGTCGCGTCAGCGCACCCCAAGTTGTATTCACACCCAGACCGCCAACCCCAACGGGGTTGAACAAGTCCGCCCGGTCGACGCGGCAACGCACCAACGCGTCCGTCGAACCTTCGGCAGCGTTTGTTGAACGCCGCTGGCGTTCCATACCCAATTTGTCCACATCCCGGGGTGCGCTCTCGCGACCCCGGGCTATGTTGTTGATCGCCGTTGGCGAACTGAGCGAAGTAATCTCCGATGCCGCAAAGGAATAAAAACAATGATAAATCGTGCTCACTTCCCGCTAACCGTCGCCTTGATCCTGGCGTTTTGCCTCGGCACAACGTCTGTCACTGTCCATGCCGCCGATGACTCCGTCCATGATGTCGTGATCTACGGTGGCACCTCCGCCGGGATCGCCGCGGCGGTCCAAGTCAAACGCATGGGCGGCTCGGTGGTTGTCATCGAACCGGGAACACGGATCGGAGGCCTGACGACCGGCGGGCTCGGGCAAACCGATATCGGCAACAAGGCGGCCATCGGTGGCATCGCACGTGAGTTCTATCAACGCGTGCGAAAGTACTACGAGCAACCGGAACACTGGAAGTGGCAGCGGAGCGATCAGTTTCGCGATAGCGGTCAGTCACGAACGGGATCCGGCGAAGACACGATGTGGACGTTCGAACCGTCGGCGGCCCTCTCGATCATGCACGACTTTGTCCGCCAGTACGACATCCCGGTGATCTACAACCAGCGGCTCGACCGCACACCGATCTCGGATTCAACCAGCCGGGTGCAGGGCGTCACGCTTGACGGCAAACGGATCGTGTCGATCCGAACCGAAAGCGGTCAGACATACCGAGGACGCATCTTTCTCGACGCCACGTACGAAGGCGACTTGTTGGCCGGTGCCGGCGTCGCGTACACCGTCGGACGCGAAAGCAATGCCGAGTACGACGAAACCTTGAACGGCGTTCAGACCCGCCAGGCCAAGCACCATCAAATCGTGCCGGGTGTCGATGCGTACGTGGTTCCAGGCGACGCGAGCAGTGGATTGCTGCCTGGCATCGACGCCGACGGTCCGGGCGAAGAAGGCAGTGGCGATCACCGCGTTCAGGCCTTCTGCTTTCGCATGTGTTTGACCGATCACCCCCCAAACCGCATCCCGTTCGCGAAACCCGAAGGCTACGATCCGCTGGACTATGAATTGTTGCTGCGCAATTTCGAGGCCGGCGAGCGGGGCATGCCGTGGATCAATTCCAGCATGCCCAATCGTAAGACAGACACCAACAACCGGACGGGATTTTCGACGGATTTCATCGGCCAGAACTACGATTATCCGGAAGCCAGCTATGCCGAGCGTGAAACGATCATTCAGCGTCACCGCGACTATCAACAGGGGTTGATGTGGACGCTGGCGAATCATCCGCGGGTGCCCGAGTCGATCCGAAGCAACGTCGCCCGATGGGGGACGTGCCGCGACGAATTCGAGCGAGAAGACGGCTGGCAAGAACAGCTCTACATCCGTGAAGCGAGACGGATGATCGGTGCAACGGTGATGACACAACACCACTGTCAAGGTCGCAAGGTTGCCGAAGCCCCGATCGGGCTGGCCGCCTACACGATGGATTCCCACAACGTCCAGCGCTACGTCGACGCCGAAGGACACGCCCGAAATGAAGGAGACGTCCAAGTCGGTGGCTTTTCTCCCTACGCCATCGACTATGGCTCGTTGACGCCAAAGACCGAGCATTGCGAAAACTTGCTGGTCCCGGTCTGTTTGAGCGCCACGCACATCGCCTTCGGCTCAATCCGAATGGAACCGGTGTTCATGGTCCTCGGCCAGTCGTCGGCCACGGCGGCGATGCAAGCGATCGAAGCCGACGTCCCGGTTCAAGCGATCGACTATGCGGGACTGAAGGAACGTCTGGTGGCCGACGGACAGATTTTGACCTGGACCGGCCCCGTCCGAAAAGCGGCGGCGTCGGTCGACCCCAAGTCGCTGCCGGGGATCGTCGTCGATGACGAAACCGCCGAGCGAACAGGCTTTCACGCCACCAGTCAGATGGTCGGCCCCTTCGTCGCCGTCGGCTATCGCCACGACGGCGACACCGACAAGGGCCACCAGAGCCTTCGGTTTTCGGTAACGATCAAGAACGCGGGCCGATACGAACTGCGTCTCGCTTATTCGCCCAACGCCAATCGCGCCACCAATGTTCCGGTCATCATCCGTGCCGGCGGATCCACGCAGACGATGACGGTCGATCAACGACGCAAGCCCGAACACGGCGCATTCGCCACGGTCGGCAAGTTTACCTTCCCGGTTGGACACGCCGAAGTCGAAATCAACAACCGCGACACCGACGGCCACGTCATCGTTGACGCCATTCAGCTACTGCCGCTGGCGGATTGATTTTTTGATAGACCTTGTTGGCCGTTAAACCGGCCAACAC
>NZ_JBFHKV010000385.1:0-7034 GCF_041595215.1 Stieleria sp.
CGCACGCTCAGCGGACGTCGCCACGACGTGTACACCGGCGTCTGCCTGTGGTCCACCGGCGAGTCTCGCTGCATCGTCGACGTCGTCCGCACCGAGTTGCAGATGCAATCGCTGTCCGAAACCATGATTCGAGAGTACCTCGACACGCTGTTGTGGGAAGGAAAAGCGGGGGCGTTCGGATTTCAGGACGGAAATGACTGGATTGAAATCGTCGGTGGGGGCAGCGAAAGCAACGTTGTCGGGCTTCCAATGGAGCGGCTGAAAGAATTACTGGAAAATTTTCACTCAGTTGCCGAAACCATAGATGCCAGACAATCGGAAACGCCTACTTCAAACGAGTGAGATTTGGTAAAGTTTGACGGTGGTATGCCGATGGCCCACATCGACTCTCGCCGAACGGTCCGAATTGATGATTCATAGTTTTCCCGCCGTGTTGTCTCGACGCAGCACCATGCCTCTGGTTGCGTGGTGCTTGCTCGTTTGTTTTGCTGTCAATTGCGATTCCGCGATCGGGCAGATTGATTCCCGCACGGTTTCGTCACGACAGACTTCCGCCGCTCCATCCTCTTCGGGTGAAAACTGGGCGGAGAAGATGTTCAAGACGACGAGCCACGATTTTCGCATCGTCGGGCGGGGGGCAAAGTGTGAATACCTGTTCGATTTCACGAACCTGTATCAGGAAGACGTTCACGTTGCGGCGGTCCGATCGAGTTGTGGTTGCACGACGCCGACGGTCACCCAAAACACGCTGAAGACTCACGAGACCGCTTCGGTGGTGGCCCGTTTCAACACCAGCACCTTCATCGGCCAGAAGTCTGCGGTCATCACGGTTGTGATTGATCGGCCCTACTATGCCGAAGTTCAACTGAAGGTCAGCGGGTTCATTCGAACCGATGTCACGTTTGATCCGCCTGAAGTCGCATTCGGTGAGATTGCCTCGGGGGTTGGAACTCAGCAGGACATCGTGATCACGCACACGGGAAATCGTGATTGGCAGATCACCGATGTGCGATCGTTTTGCGACGACTTGGAAGTCCAACTGAGTGCACCGCAGAAGTCACCGGGGATGGTGCGTTACCGGATGCGGGTGAAGGTCTTGGGGTCGATGCCCGAGGGCGATGTTCACGAACGGTTGACGTTGATCAGCAACGACGTCGATTTTCCGACGACGGAAATGTCGATCAACGGACGGATCCGCCCGTCGTTGAGTGTTTCACCTTCGGCGGTCAGTTTCGGGACCGCGGAACCTGGGGCGACGGTTGAAAAGCGACTGGTGATTCGCGGCGACGAACCCTTTACAATCAAAGACATCGTTTGCGCCGACCAACGGTTTGAATTCATGGCCCCCAGCGGCAGCAAGAAACTGCACTTTGTGACCTTGCGATTCAACGCGGGGGAAACCGAGGACCGCGTCGGACAAGAGATTCTGATCAACACCGATCTGGATGGCGGCAAATCGGTCAAGTGCATCGTCACCGGCGTCGTCAGCGGTTGAGCCGGATCGCAGCGGTGGTCAAGCGGCTTTCCGCGACGGTGCGTCGACCTGCGGTGTCGTGAGTTCGATGCAAGTCGCTTCGGCAGCAGCCGATTCGACGGATCTGGTTTCGACGTTCCCGTGTGCGAATGCCATCGCCAGGGATTCGACGCCGGAGAACGCGAGCAACAGATAGCCGAACAGTTCGGCGAATTCCTCCACCGCTGCCTTCGTCATTTCAGGCGATTCGCTCAGTCCGCCGGCGGTCCAAAGGTCTGGGACATCGAACGCCTGGCAGAGGGTGCAAATGTAGATGCCCCCGATCGCGAAGATCGTCATCGAAGGCGTCCTCAGCAGCACCCGCGACTCGACGACGATCCGTTTTCGACCGCGAACCAAGGCCACCAGTGCCACGCCCAGCAGCGGCAGTCCGGCCAGGTACTTGTAGGCATCATCAAAGAACACGGATTCGAACCAGGAATCGCATTCACGCGCCGCGGCGTAACCGACCAGGCAACCACACACGATCAACAGCGTGCGGCCGAAGGGCATCTGGACGGCGGCAATCATCAGGCAGACGGAGGCGAACAGGGCCATGTCGACTTGCGCCAGTTCGACGGGACCGTTTTCGCGGGCGACGAACTCGATTCCCACGCCACGGACCGCTAGCAAGATTAATTGACAGAGGGCTGCGGCAATCAAGGTGTAAGCGACTAAGCGGACGGGATAGTCGAACGTCGTGCGGGGTGGAGGGGCCAGATCCTCGCTCTGCCCGCCGCCGTTTCTTTGCGATTTTTTCATTGAACCTTCCTTGATTGACCGATGAACGAACCACTCTTAGTGATTACCCGCTCTGGTGGGAAGGTCAGTTGTGAAACTGTCGCTAGTGCTCCGTCAACTTTTAGAATGAGGGAGCTGCGGAAAAGGGGTCAGGTACCAAAAATGCGAAGCACCCTTTGGGCCCTTTGGTTTTTGGAACCTGACCCCTTTTCCGCTCGACAAACGCAGCGCTCAATTCAGATCTGGACAGAGCACTGGGAAGCCCGGGCAAATCGCTCAATTACAGCACGGCGACCGGATACGACCCCAAAATCTCCAGCCGGCGTGTGATCGAACTCAATTGATCGATCGCGGTGGCCACGCGGTCCTCGCCACGATGACCGCTGAATTCGACGAAGAACAAGTATTCGTTCCGCGATCCGGGCAAGGGGAAGGATTCGATCCAGGTCAGGTTCAATTGCGACTGGCTGAAGATGCTCATCGCGCCGGCCAGGGCGCCGGGTTGATGTTCGACTTGGAACAGCAGTGACGTTTTGTCTTTGCCGGTGGGGTGGGTTTCGTCGCGGCCGAGGACGGCGAAACGCGTGACGTTCTCGCGATTGTCTTCGATGTTTTGATTCAGCACATCGAGTCCATATTCACGCCCGGCCGGCAGACTGGCCACTGCGGCGATGTGGGCATGCTGAGCGGCAGATTCCGCGGCCGTCGTCGTGCTGCCGACTTCGATCAGCGCGGCGGCCGGGAAATTGGCGGCCAGCCAAACGCGGCACTGGGACAGGGCTTGGGGTTTGCTGTGGATCTCGGTGATTTGATCTCGCTTGCCGCTCGCCAGCAGGTTGTGGTGGATCGGCAGTAAGACTTCGCCGCAGATCTGCATGTGGCGGCGGGCGAACATGCCCAGCGTGTCGACGACGCGGCCGTCGGTGCTGTTTTCGATCGGCACCAGACCGCTGGCGGCATCGCCGCGGTGGACGGCATCGAAGACTGCAGGGATCGTTGCCACCGGAGCAAACGGGGTTGCGTCTCCGAAATACTTGATCGCCGCCAGATGGCTGTAGCTGTACTTCGGGCCGAGAAAGCTGACGGCACCTGGGCCCACCCCAAGGCGACAATAGCTGTCGATGTGGCGGAGGGTTTGACGCAGCGATTCGACGCTCTTTTTTTCACGCGTCTGAGTGGACTCGCGGCAGAATCCGTCCAATGCCTGGGCGAGGTGGGTGTTCGATTGGCCGACCGAGGGAAGGGATTGGTCGTCGGCCAACGTCTCGACCAGCTGGCGGCGCTGTTCAATCAGCCGCAGCAATTGAAGATCAAGTTGGTCAAGCGTTTCGGGTTTCGAAGCAGGCATGAAGGGGTCGGGTGGCAATGTAAAACGGGGAAATCTCGTCGCTGTTTATCAAGGATTCTTGGTTGTCTTGCAATGGCGGCCCCGGCCAGAGGGCATCGACAGATCGAATGGAAGTGTCGCCACCAGCGGCGTGCCCTGCGTCTGGGTGCCCTGCATCTGGGTGGGCGTATCTCCAGGTTAACGAGCCCTTGCGGAAAACAGGTAAGAAGATTTCGGAGGTAAGAAAATAATGCGATGCACGATCCAATGGATTTCGGCCCATTCGATTTCGGCAATTTTCCTACCTCCAAAATCTTCCTACCTCCCCGCCGCCACCTTACCTCCCCGCTCTGGCCAAGGCTCAAACCAAATCACCCTGGTCATCGAAGCGGAGTGGTTGGGGATCGTCGAGGATTTCAAGATGGTCGCTGCGTCGAGCGTCTTCCCAATAGGCTTCGCTGCAATGGATGATTTCCAGATCGAGCGTGTTGGAGATCCGCAGCCAACGCCGTTGATCGGCGTCCATTGGTGCTTGTCCAGTGACGGCCTCGAGCACCTCGCGATCGCTGTCGAACCAGACCGGCAGCGCGGCCGCGGTCGGGTGGCCTGCGGTGATGCAATTGATGCGTGTCTTGACCGGATCGATCTCCTCGGCGACGCGTCGATGCGTGTATTCGGCGATGCCGATCCCGGATGCATTGCCGGCGGTCTTTTCCGTCAGCGAGCGAACGTAGATCTCATCGATCTTGGGCCATTCATCGTCGCCGGCCATCTTGTCGTGCCACTTGCGGCCGACGACGTTGGTGTCCAATCCGGTGCCGCTGATCTCTTTGCCGATCGCATCGATGATCAGCAGTTCGGCCGTTCGAAACGGCAGCTTGGGCATCCACTCGATCGCCCTGCGTAGCAGTGTCGGTTCCAGGTCCAGCAATTGATCACCGGTGGCGACGGCGATCTGGCCGATCGAGTCATGGGCGTCTTCGACCAGTGCGATTCCCAACAAGAACGGGGTCGCCGCCAGGATCTTCGGGATCACGTCGGCGGTGATTCGGTCCAGCCGATAATCGAAGGATTTGAACGCGGGGTGAAAGGCGATCGCACCGCGATGTTTGCCAAGTCCGATCATCAACATCTTGCAAACACCGCTTTGGATCGAACCGTCCAGTTTGGTGTGGGGCTTGATGCGATTGATCACGATCAGATGATCGGCGGCTGCGGCGTTGCGGTCAAACGACAGCGGGATGCCGCCGGGGCCTTCACCGATCGAGACCGTTTCCATCGATGACCGGATCGGACAACCGACCGATTCGGGCGTGATCCCCAATGCCGCGAGCGTGGCGGCTTGGCCTTGGTCGGTTGCACCGCCATGGCTGCCCATCGCGGGGACGACGAAGGGCTGGGCGTTGCGATCGATCAACAGACGCACCACGGATTGCGTGACTTCGGCGATTCGGTCGATGCCACGGCTGCCGACGGCGATCGCCACCGATTGTCCCGGACGGATCTGCTCGATCGCCGCTTCCGCCTTGAGCTGCTCGGTCACTTCGGCCGCGACATCGCCGATTCGATGCGAGGTGAGTGATTGCTTCGCGGTGAAGAAGCGAGGAAAGGTCATTGGACGCGGAGCTGCAGGGGGTTGATGTTGCAATCGGGACGAAGCGTTTTGAGTTTTGCCAAGCCGGCGCTGGTGATGGCGGTGCGTTGGACATCGATCGATTGCAGCGTGCCGATTGCGGCGAGTGTGGGAATCGATGCGTCGGTGACTTGGGTTCCGGTCAACCACAACGTTTGCAGCGCGTTGTGGTTCGCGACGGCCGCGACGGTTTGATCGCCGCAGGTTGTCCAGCTGAGATCGAGTTCGCGCAAGTTCGTCGCCTGCCGCAGCCAGGCGTGGATGGAATCATCGACCCGGGTCGCTTCGAGTGACAACTGATCCAGCTGATTTGGTGTGGGGCAAAGTCGCGTGACATCGGCGGTGGCAACCGGTTGTCGTGACAGATCCATCCATTGGCAATCGGTCGACGTTGTCAGTGAAGCGAGTCCGGTCGGGGTGGTTTCACAATTTGAAAAACACAGCTGCGTCAACGGACGGCTGGTCGGGTTGTCACGAAGCACGGCGTCGTCGACTCGAAGGAAATCGATCAGCCCCCGTTCGGGCGACTCGGGAGCGGCGGCGGCCGGCACGTCGAGCGGGATTTGGTAAAGCGTGGTGAGTTGCTGGTAAACCCAGCGCCGATGGGCAACGGAGTCACCGTCGAGCAGCAGATGGGTGTAGGCGATCGCGTTGGCGTACCAACGGGCCAGATCGGATTGTTGTTGTGCGGCAGCGTGACCAGCGGTTCGTAATTCTTGTAGCGGGATGAAATCACGACCGCCTAGAACCCGGTAACGGGCGAATTGCAGACGCGGGCTATCCCAGCCGCCGACCGTTGCGCGGGCACGGTCGACGTGCAGCGATTCGAAGTAACCCGCGATGCCTTCGATCAACCAGAAATCAGCTCGCGCGCCAGGCAGTTCACCCGTCAGTCGGGATCGAGTGGCTTCGCGGAACAGTTGATGAATTAATTCGTGCCGGCGCGATGCGACGGCGTCGGCCGATGGCGAGGGATAAAAGAACGACGTCTGGCGTTGGTCGCTGTAAAAACCGGTCGACTGGCTGATGCCGGGCGTTGATGTGCCGAGTGTTCGTGCGTAGTCGTCAGCGTCTTTGAGCAACACGATGCGTAGCTTGCGCCGCGAAGCGAGTCTGGCGGGATTTTTTGCCAACGAGGACGCAACACGTTGATCGGGATCGATGTCACGCAGATGAAGCGCGACTTGATGATTGCCTTCCCACAGCGGAAAGAACAGTTGTGTCCAGATCCAGTACACACGTTCCATGTCCGTCGCGACTTCACGCGTGGTGGCTTCGTCGGCGTGGGAAAAGAGTTGCAGATGGGGCGTCTCGATTTGCCGATACGAACCACTTCTCCAACCCAGCCATTTCGGGGCGCTGCGGCCGCGCGCCGACTTGATCACAAACGTGTCGCGTTCGGCGGCCGATCCGATCGGAAGCCCGAGGTACTTTCGCAGCGCCGGGTCGTCGGGGTTGGCGGCCAATTCATTCCAGAGACGTTGGTAGGCCTGCCAGCCCTCGACGTTCCAATCGGGGATGTTTTTGTCCGGTTCGGCACGGCAAAGTCGCCGCGCGCTGTTGCCGACAGGCGGCTGGTGATCCGCTTGGTTTGCTGAAATGGTGACGGCGACCATGCGGTCGGCATCGTCAACGGTCGGCTGCTGGGCGACCGCGACGGTCGTGGTGAATGGCAGCGCGGCGCAGAGGAAGAGGGTCGTGGCGTCGAATTTGGCCAACGGCCATGCACAAGATCCGCGGTTGACGAGACATTTGTTGATGGCCGTTGGCCAATCACTCTCGGTTTCGTTTGCGGACCGTGGGCGATGCGCAAGGCTATC
>NZ_JBFHKV010000386.1:0-7023 GCF_041595215.1 Stieleria sp.
GCTGACACGGTCACGGCGGTGCCGCCAACCGGCCGCGGCGAGTTCCTTGCGGTCGGGGGCATAGCCCGATTCGCGCAGTTCAAAGCTGGCCGATTTTTGGTTTTCCGGATGCAGCAGGTATTTGCCGAAGTCGCTGACACTGTCATAGGTTGCCGGATCGAGTCCGATCAAATTGACGTGACGGCCGATTTGCTGGCCGCGGAAGTCGATTCCCAACATCGACGGGACGCTGACGCTGACCGAGGACCCGACCAGTGCCGGCCCACAGATCCGCTCGATCTCGCGCAAGTGCGCGTCGGGATCGGGCATGCCGCCGGTGGCATGGCATTCGATCATGACATCCGATGCCAGACCGTGCAGCCGCTCGTGCATTTCGGTCGAGAATCCGCTCATCACGCTGTTGACGACGATCAACGTCGCCACGCCCAGGGTGACACTGATGATCGACGCCAGTGCGATGTAGCGTGTTTTGAGATAACGAAAGCAGAGTAACCAGCGATACATTTAGCCCATCCTTTGGCTCGTGTCGGTGCTGTGGCATCCGTTTGACCGTTTGCCGCCGGAGTCTAAGGGACCGACGGGATCGGCGTAAAGATGAGGTCTAGTGCTCGGTCCAGATTGGAATTTAGGGTTGCGTTTGTCGAGCGGAAAAGGGGTCAGGTACCAAAAACCAAATGGCCCAACGGGTGCTTCGCATTTTTGGTACCTGCCCCCTTTTCCGCGGCACCCTCAATCTAAAAGTTGACGGAGCACTAGAATCCGAATCCGCCCGTGGTCAGCCAGAACGTGACGATCATGCAGACCCAGACGAGATCGAGAAAGTGCCAGTAATGGGCGGCGAAATCCACCGGCCAGTGTCGTTCGTGGTCGTACATCCCGATCCCCGATCGGGTGGTAACGATGCCGAGCGCGATGATGCCCCCCAGCACGTGCAGTGCATGCAAGACGGCCAGCACCACGACCATCCCCGCCACACCGCGACCGGGTCCTTCAAAGGTCGCCGGTCCGAGCAGGATTTCGGTCATCGCAAGGCACTGGATGACGGTAAAGATCACCGCCGCGGCGGTGCTGATCCCCAGCAACCAAGCCGTCGTGTGAAACCGATCGCGACGCACCGTCCGCGTCGCCGCGTGGACCAGAAAACTGATCACGATCAGGCAAACCGTGCTGACCAGAAAGGTCTTGGGAAGCGGCACCAGTTTCAGCGGATCGTCGCTTCGTGAGACCGCGTAAATGGCATAGAGCAGCAACGTGGCGCCGAAAAAAACGAACAGCGAAAGCAAGAACAGCCACCCCCCCTGCTTGACCCGTCGGTCTACCGGTAGCAAGGGGCGAGGAGGACCTCCGCGGTCGTCGAAGGAGTCGGTCACGCTAATTTCTGCAGCCATGTGTCGTGAACGCCGGTAACGTTTTTCGTGTGCAGGCGGTATGCTTGGCAATGATAGTCTGGCGGACACTGTTCCGCTGCCCGTTGCGCTTTAGCATCTCACTTCCCGCCCTCCTTTCCAACCGCATATTGCCTCCGGCAGACAACTCCCCCACGAGGCAGCGTTGCCCCCCATGAGCGAAGTACGCGACTTTTGCAATGCCGATTTACCCGGGCTGGCCAGGGTCTGGAGCGAGCATTGGACGGCCGCCCAGTCGCCGCCGCCGATCAGCTCGACCATCATCGAGCGCGCGATCTTGTCGCGCGCCTTTTTCTCGCCCAAAGATCTATTGGTCGCGACCATCGACGGCCGCGTCGAGGCCTGGTGCCATTTCAGCCGCCCCGGGGACCATGGTGATGAATGGTCGGGCATGCCGGCCGGTGACGTCGCGATCCTTTCGGCGATCTGTTTCACCCACGTGGGACTGAAATGCTGTGACGACCTGCTGAAGGCGGCCGAGAAACGGATCCGACAAGAACAGTGTCACTCCATTTTGGCAGGTCCGATGCGGGATCAGCAATGTGGCTACGTCGGCTTGGCGCCCATCGGTCACGGCATCGGGATCCCGGATGTCGATGTTCGCGCCGCCTCGTTGTTGAGTCGTCATGGGTACTCACCGGAAAACAGTTTCCAGCGGATGGTGGTCACCACGGCACCCTATCGCCCGCCCGTCAGCCGCGAAATGATGCAGTTTCGGCGCACCACGCGAGCCGAACGGTCTGCGGTGGTTCCCCAACAAGGTCGTTATGCGTCGGCGATGGCCCACATGGACATCGAACACCATCAATTGATCAACCATCGCAACGGGGATCGTCTGGCCAACGTCCGGTTGTGGTTGAGTGACCCCGAAGCCCAAGTGATGAGCTGCTCCGAGGCGATCTTGGATTTGTCCGTCACCGAAACGCCGGGCGAATTGACTTCGGCCGAAACCTTTCTCGTCGCCGCGCTGATCCAGTCGATGGCGACCCGCTGTGTCTTCCGCGTCGAAACGGCGATCAACGGCGAACACTCGGTGCTGAAAGAACAACTCACTTCACTTCAATTTGAAAACACACAGCGCGGCCAGCGGTGGACCAAGGAGCTATAGGCGTGTCACGCAAAGAAAAGATTTTGGCGATGCTCCAGGAAGACCCCACCGATACGTTTTTGCGTTATAGCTTGGCGATGGAATTGCGGACCGAGGGGGATCACCCGAGCAGCCTGGAGAAGCTCGACGAACTGACGCGCGACACGCCCCCCTATGTGCCGGCTTTTTTTATGGCCGCCCAGCAACTCGTTGATTTGGGACGCGTCGATGAGGCGCGGACGCGTCTGCGGGATGGAATCGACCAGGCGCGAGCCCAAGGCGATGGGCACGCCGCGGCCGAAATGAGCGAATTGCTGGCAACGCTCGGCGAACTGGGCGAAGAAGACGACGAGCTGTAAATGGCCGCCGAGCAAACCACGGCGGTGGTCCTGCGGACGATCGAATTCAGCGAAACCAGCCTGGTCGTCACCCTGCTGACCCGCGATTTTGGACAGGTCTCCGCGCTGGCCAAAGGCGCTCGCCGTCCCAAGAGTTCCTTCGAAGGTTCGCTTGACCTGTTGGCCGTCTGTCGTGTAGTGCTGATTCGGAAATCCTCCGATGCGCTCGATTTGTTGACCGAGGCAAAGCTCCAGCGTCGTTTTCGCGGAGCGGAAAAGTCGTTGGATCGCGTTTATGCCGGATACTATATCGCCGAAATGCTTCGACTGTTGACGGACAATCACGATCCCCACCCCGGGCTCTACGACCTGACGCTCAGCGCGCTCGGGCAGATCGACGGGACGGGCAATACCGCACTGGCGTTACTCGGTTTTGACACCGCGGCGCTGCGATTGCTCGGCCATGCGCCTTCGACCCGCGGCTGTGTCGACTGCGGTGGCCCCGTCAGCGGAACCCCACGGGTCGCGTTCGCACCGATCGCCGGCGGCGTCGTGTGTCGCGATTGCCGCTCGCGTCAACACAGCCTGCTGACGGTCAGCCGCGGAACGATTGAACACTTGGAACGTTTGCTTGCACCCCACACGCGGCTGCCGATCGAAGTTCCCTCGGAGGTTTATCGGGAGATGCGTGGCTTGATCAGCCGATATATCCAAACAATCCTCGGCTCGATTCCGAAAATGCAACCTTACCTGCCCGCCCGGATGGAACCGGTGGAATGAATAAAAAGAATCAACAAATGGACCGATCCCGTCGCCTCGCCCGTTGGGTGTTGCGGCCGAGTTTAGGCGCAAGCCTGTTGGCAGGCACGTTGCTGGCAACCACGACCGGATGCCAAACCTCCGGCGCCTCGGCGTCGCGCAGTTGGCTTCCCAAGCTGCCGTTCCGCTCGGTCGCGACCAGCGAAACGGAGACGCCCGAGCCGGTGCAGGCGGAGGAAACCCCTCGCGTGGCTTCCAACCCGGTCACCAACGCCGGCGGCAAATTGGGATTGCCCAGCACCAATCGGCTGGTCGGTTACGTCACCGGTAAGAAACACGAAGACATTCCGCGAGCAAAAGAATACTACCGCCGCGGTGACGAACTGTTCCGACAAGCCGCACGGGCTCCCAAGGCGACCCGCACCGGCATGTTCGCCGAAGCGGCCGAGTTGTTCGAAAGCGCCGGCAAGGAAGCGCCGGGATCGGGATTGCACCAAGACGCTCTGTTCATGCAGGGCGAGTCGTTGTTCTTTGCCAACGATCTCAACGGCGCACGCGACGCCTTCGAAAAACTGCAAAAGGACTTTCCACGCAACCGTCACGGGGATCGCGCCGCAGCCAGATTGTTTTCGATCAGCAAGTACTGGATCGACGTTTCCAAATCCGGCAGCGACGCCTGGTACTCACTCAACTTCTTCGACACCACGCGACCGCTGCGTGATGCCGACGGACACGCGATCAGGGTGCTGGACCAAATCCGTTACGATGATCCCACCGGCAAACTCGCCGATGACGCTACGATGGCGGCCGCGGCGGAGCACATTCGCAACGAGCAGTACGAAAAAGCCGATGAATTCCTGACGGACCTGCGCGAGACATTCACCGACAGCGACCACCTGTTCTTAGCCCACCTGTTGGGAATTCGTTGCAAGCTGGAAATCTACGGCGGACCGGAGTACAGCGAACTGGTGTTGGACGAAGCCGACGAGTTGGTCAAACAAACCCGGCGTCGCTTCCCCAGCGAATTGCGTGAGGAAAAGTACAACCAATTGCTCGCCCGCGCGGCGGCGGAAATCGCCTACCACAAAGCCGAGAAGCTGGCCTTCCGCGCCAAGTATCGCGAACGCAAGAAAGAGTTCGGCGCCGCGGCGCAGTTGTATCGCAAGATCCTGCGTGATCATCCCACCACGCCCCAAGCCGATCGGGCCCGCGAGGTGCTGGCCGAGATCGAGAAACTGCCCGCGACACCGACGCAGAACGTCGCCATTCGCGCCATCGCCAAGGCGTTCCCCTCGTCCAAACGATCGACACCGCTGATCACCGTCGACTCCCTGCAAACCAGCGATGAAACTCCGGCCGAGTCTCCCACGGAAACTCCCTCCGAAACGACCGGCAAAAAGCTGCTTCGCTAAAGGCCCCCTCCCCGATGGACACTCCAACCAACCCCATCCCGCCCCAACAGAACGGCACGGGCAGACGCGTTGGTGTGCAGGCTTTAGCCGCCAACCCTCACTGCACAGCAGCGACCGGGAATCGCCTCAAGGCTGGACACCAACGGTTGACCAAAAAAGAAAGCAAGGGCAGACGTGTTGGGGTGCAGGCTTCAGCCGCCAACCCTCGCTGCACAGCAGCGACCGGGAATCGCCTCAAGGCTAGACACCAACGGTTGACAAAAAAAGAGAGCACGGGCAGACGTGTTGGTGTGCAGGCTTCAGCCGCCCACTCTCGCTGCGTCGCAGCGACCGGGAATCGCCTCAAGGCTAGACACCAACGGTTGCTGAAAAAGGTGTCGGACACCTTTTTGGTAGTTTGGGTAATGTTGCTGCTGGGCGGATGTTCGGCGTACCAATTCGGAGCCGCGGCGCTTTATCCGCGTGACATTCGCACGGTTCATATCCCGGTCGTTCGCAACGAATCGTTTCGCCACGACTTGGGTCCCCAATTGACCGACGCCTTGGTCAAAGAAGTCGAACGACGGACGCCTTACAAAGTCGTCAGCAATCCGAACGCCGATTCGGTCCTGCGCTGCAACATCACCGCTCAGTCAAAAGTCGTGCTGACCGAAACCAGCAGTGACGACCCGCGAGCACTCGACAGCGCGATCACGGTCGGAGCCACCTGGACGGCACGCGATGGCCGTCGGTTGATGCAAAACAGCTTGGCCAGCATCGATAGCGACAGCACGGGGTTCAGCCAAAGCGTTCGCTTTGTCCCCGAAGCCGGTCAGTCGATCGATACGGCCAACCAAGAAGCCATCGATCAACTCGCCCGTCGGATCGTTTCCCAAATGGAATCGCGCTGGTAGTGCTGCGACACACGTTCGTTTAACGCTACTGCAGCCCCCCCGCCCCTTTCTCGTCGGAAGTATCCAGTCGTGCCAGAGAGCCAAACCCGATCGACCAAGGTTTGGGACATCGGTCAGCGTGTCTTGACGTTCGAACATCGGCCGCTGGTGATGGGAATCCTGAACGTGACGCCGGACAGTTTTTCCGACGGCGGACGACACAATGATCCCCGCGCTGCGATCGAGTTGGCGTTGCAAATGCAGGCCGATGGGGCGGACATCATCGACATCGGTGGCGAGAGCACGCGACCTTACAGCGATCCGGTTGCCGCCGACGAAGAACTCGATCGCGTGTTGCCGGTCATCGCAGGGCTGGCCGGACGGCTGTCGATTCCGATCAGCATCGACACGAGTAAAGCCGCAGTGGCCAAGGCCGCGATCGATGCCGGTGCAGAGATCATCAATGATGTCACCGGGCTAGAAGGCGATGCGGCGATGGCAGCCCTGGCCGCCGATGCCCAAGTCGGCGTCTGTGTCATGCACATGAAAGGCACACCGCAGACAATGCAGAACGACCCGACTTACAGCGACGTGGTCGAAGAGATTTACCAGTACCTGCGACAGCGGATGGAGTATTGCCTGGCTGCGGGATTGCGGCGGGAACGCATCTGCCTGGACCCGGGAATCGGGTTCGGGAAAACGCATGAGCACAACGTGCATCTGCTGCAGCGGACCGCCCGGTTTTGCGAACTGGATGCACCGATCCTGATCGGACATTCACGCAAAGGCTTCATCGGGAAACTGCTGGGCGATAAAACCGCCGATCGAACCGCCGCGACCCTCGGCGTGTCGCTCGCGGTGGCCGCAGCCGGGGCCGACATCATCCGTGTCCACGATGTCAAACCGACCGTCGATGCGCTCAAGCTATTTCGAGCGTGCGGCGGAATCGATTGATCGCGTCAGACGGTTGTCGCGGCGTTCCCCTCCGGGTACTGGCATTGAGCCAATACCACTAAGTTAACAGCAAAGAGGCGCCCGGACGCTGGCGCGAACCGGCTGATGTCAAACGAACATCAGCCGTTTGGCGCGAGCCTACGGGCCCGGCGCTGGTCAAAACCTTGTCGATTGAGTGGTATTGGGCTCGCGGCC
>NZ_JBFHKV010000387.1:0-7018 GCF_041595215.1 Stieleria sp.
GTCGTCGACCGTTTCCAGTTCGGCTTGACACGTGGTACAGGAACGCAGGTGTTCGAAAAGCTCGTCATTGTCGGCCTCGGGCAGCCGCCCGAGCGAATAAGCTTTCAATCGTTCCGCCGTCGGGCACTCGGTCACTGTCATCATCGTATTCTCCTCGTGTTTCCAGTCAGGTTCAAGTCATCATCATGGGAAAGGTTTGCCAGCGGGACGCGTGAGCGACCGGCAGGCGGTAAAACCACGGTCAACACGCGCCACTGGCTGACGCCACGTGCTGGGATGCACCCCAGCGGGAAGCGTCAGCGAGCGGCACGTGGCAAAAACCACAACCCACTCGCCAGCTGCCGAACTCCGGCATCCCAGCCACCACTGGCGTCCCTATAGATGAACGCAGGCGTCTGACACCAAATTCCGAAAAAGGATTCGGTTACACTTTTCCCTATGAATGCCAATCCCGATGACCTGCGGCGCCACGAGCACCCGACGCTGTCCGATCCGTTTTTGCAAGGCGTGAAACAGAACGATCCGGTCCAGTGGAGCCGGCTGGTGGAGACGTTTGGTCCGATCGTGTATCGCTGGTGCCGCACCTCGGGCATCGCCGAAACGGACGCGTCGGACGTGGTTCAAGAGGTCTTCGCCTCGGTCGCGAGGGGCATCGATGGATTCGAGCGTCAGAAGGACTCAGGCAGCTTTCGCAGCTGGCTGGCCACGATCACTCGAAATCGCGTCCGGGATCACTTCCGGAAGCTTGCCGGGCGACAGCCAGCCGAAGGCGGCACGGAGGCGTTGACACGACTGCAACAGAAAGCGGACTCATTGGATGAATCGATCGACGGCGACTCGATCAGCAGCCCGCTGGTGCGACAGGTCTTGAAATCGGTCGAAACAGAATTCGAACCGGCGACGTGGAACGCTTTCTGGATGTCGACGATCGAAAATAGGCCCGCATCGCTGGTCGCCGAGACGACCGGGCTATCTGTCGCGAGCGTCTATCAAGCCAAATCCCGTGTCTTGCGCAAATTAAGAAAACGACTGAGCGAGTTGCCGTGATCTGCACATCCCATTTCAGCTTCCATTCGAGATAACGGAATTCGTCGACGGCTTGTTGAGTGAATTGGATCGCACCTGGGATTAGCCGTTTCGAACAAGCGTTTGGGCGTCTGTGTTAGCCGGTACGGAAATGAGGTAGGAAAATTTCGGAGGTAAGAAAATGATGAGCTGCACCATCCGTACGATCTAGCCAATCTTCCTACCTCCAAAATCTTCCTACCTCCAAAATCTTCCTACCTCCAAAATCTTCCTACCTCCAAAATCTTCCTACCTCTCTCCAGCCTCCGTGCCTCCGTCAGCGGCGATTGACATTGCCCCGTTCGTTTTGATAGGGATGATCGCGAAACCCTGCCCCCTCCCATCGTCAATGCGAATTCACCGTGATCCCCGACCGAGCGTTTGCCCCGATGCTGGCGATAACCGTCACCGCGCTGACGCAGCTCGGTTGCGCGCTGCCGACCGGAGTCCTGCGATCGCGGTGGGCGATGGAGGACCCCGAATACGCCGAAAAGTACTGCGACGGCGCGGAAAAGAGTGACGTGCTGGGCAAGCTCAAACAGGCCGCCGATGCGCGATTCCAAGAAGACGCCACCGGCCTGTTCGTCTCCAGCGGCGTCACCAAACGAACCGAAGCCGACCACGGGCTGTTCACGGTCGACATCGGAGCGGAAATGTATGCGACCAGTTTCATGACCGCACGGGCATCTTTGATGGGCATGGGCAACGGCGACGACTGGTTCACCGGACTGGACGCGGGGCTGCGGCTGCAAACGCCCAGCCGGCTGGCGCCCTTCGTCGGCGCAGGCGTTTACGCCGGATACGCCAAAGAAGTGGTTTCCGCCGACGACGACTGGATCGACAACGACGATGACGGGTTCATCGACGAACACGGTGAAGACGACGAACGCATCTCGGGCTCCCTGGCGGCGATCTATCCCGAAGTCGGTGTTCATTTTTGGTGGACGCCCCGAATCCGCTTGACCAGCTACGGACGCTACATGGTCACCACCGAAGGACGCGATGCCGATGACTGGCAAGCCGGCTTCGGCCTGGCCCTGTTCACCAACCCCAACCTCCCCTAACCCCGTGGAATACGTGGCGTCAGCTTCCAGCTTGCGTTCTTATCCCGCCTGCCCCTTCCCCGACCAAACCGCTGCGACCAGTGTCCCGGTCAACATGCAGCCGAACGTGTACGCCGCGGTCGGAATCTGTGCCGGCGAATCGGCGCCCAGCAAGGTGGCCGCCAGCATGGTCCCCAACCCGGCGTTCTGCATGCCGACTTCCAACGTCAGCGCGCGGCGCATCGCTTCGGGCATCTTCGCGATCCGCCCGACGGTGTAGCCGCCCAAATAACCGAGCAGGTTCATCACCAACAGTCCGGCTAGCAGACTGATCGCAACCTGTGACAATCGATCTCGGTTGCCGGCGACCACCGACGCGATGATCCACAACAGGGCGAACGTTGCCAGCAGCGGTGCGACCGCGACGGCGTGACGTCTGACGACTTCACTCCGGCACTTGACCCAGTACCCCGCAATCACCGGAACGACCACCGTCAACAACAACGTCACCGCCATCTTTGCCGGTTTGAAAACTTCGGCCCCTGTTTCCAGCCCCGCGACGACGACTAATGCGACCGGAACGGTCACCGGAGAAAGCAACGTCGCCACCGAAGTCAGACTGACGCTGTAGCTGACGTTGCCGCGCGCGGTCATCGTTAAAACATTCGACGCCATCGCTCCCGGGACACAACCACACAGCAACACGCCGTAGGACAACGGACCTTCCAATCCCAAGGTCCGCACCACCAACCATGCCAGCGCAGGCATCAACGTGCACTGAACGGCCACGCCCAGAAACACGGTCAAGGGTCGTTGCCGAAGCTCCGTCAATTCATGCCGCTGGACGACCAACCCCAGGCAAAACATCGTCACCACGACCAGTCCCGAAAGAGCGTTGGAACTCAAACGAAAAGGATCGAACGACTCAGTAAAAACCGGCCAGAAATACGCCAGCATCGAACTGACCACCAGCGCCATCAGAACGCCCGCGCCGCGAAAGTTATTTCGATTTGTACTGTTCATGTTTTTTCCGGCGGACTGGCATAACGACCCGTCACGACTCAAGCGTCGCTTCGATCCCCCGCCACATTGCTGCGTGCAAGATCATTGATGATCAACAAAACGTCCAAGGGTGAAACCCGTCGATCGCCATTGACATCCACCAAGTACTTTGGCAACGCAAACGTCGATGTCGCCGAACCGAGCGGAAGATTCGAAAAATCAATCCCGCCAGATTCAGATCGCGCCAGCTGATTGATCACAAGCAACGCGTCGCGAGGCGTGACCATGCCGTTGTTGTCGACATCCCTGGACAAGACCGAGTTGGTCAACATGCGAAGCGACAAATCGCCAAACCTGATTTCATCCGGATCTCGGGCACGCAGGGGCTGATCCGTTTCCATATGCTCGATCGGTTCACCAAGCTCCGCCCACACCACATCGGCTGCTGATTCGAGATTGGTGCGTAGAGCCATCAGGTCCGCCGCATCCAAGATCCCGTTTGCGTTTTGATCCAACGTCGGATCCTCGGCAAGGGCGTTCAACGATGCTCCCAAACGCTGCTCGTAGCTGTGACGCAGCACCGGTGATACGGCGAACGACTTGCTGAGCACGAGCGCTTCGGCTTTTTCGACCAGCAGACGACTCGTCGAATCCCCTGGTGCGGCATCGATAGCGACTTTCACACGCACTTTACCGAGCGGACGAGCCGAACGAACGGTCAGCCGATAATACCCGGGTTTCAAGATCACCAACCGCGTCAAACGCTCCGTTTCAACCGTCGCATTTTCCGTCGGATCGACGATCGATTCGACCGGCTGACCGTCGAGATCAACCAACGTGAATTCCAATGGTTCGCCGCTGGCACTTGGACCGCTCGCGCCGGTGACAACCACTTCGACGCGATACACCATCGAAACGTCGCTCGCGTGGGCAGTCTTCATCTCAAACGTGACGGCCGAATCCGTTCCCACCGACAGCACCGTCGACCCGACCACGGAGCCGCGCGGCATGACAAATGGATGTGCGACCACCGCCCCGTCTCGCTCGACCAAAACAAGCGTGTCGCCACCGGTTCGCCGAACGCTGACCGGATTGCCACGATAGAACTGTCGATACAACAACTCGCCGTTTGTGTCCCAGTATTCTGCAACCGTCTGACCACTTTCGGCAGCACGAACGGTTGCGACCACATCATCGGTCAACCAATCGGCATCGCTAAATGCTTCGGCGGGCAATGCGTTGCGAAACGACAGTGTTTCTCCAACCGTCCAAACATCGCCGCGTTGCGAAAACAAGAATTGACGATTCGGCGACAGACGCAACCACTCTCCCACCACAACCGGATCTTGCCACTTCGTTTCAGCCCCGTGTCCGATCTGGCCTTGGGGCGAAACCGGTATTTGGTAGACGGAACCGACGACCGGTTGATCATGCCCCACCGCCCCGTGGGGGAGCAGATTGAGCACCCAGCCGCCGTCGAACGCGGGAAGCACGTGCTCCCCGATCAAATTCCCCAAGGCAATCTGATTCCCGTCGTCGTCAAACGTGTAATGTTCGCCGGCGACGACATACAAGAATTCCGGTTGAGCGACGAGGGTCGTCACGGGCACACCGACATCACGACGATCCAGAACCGTTGTCACGAGCGTTTCAACGAAACTCTCGCTGGCAAGATCGATCCGCGAGACCTGGCCTGTCTCATATCCGACGAACAACTGTTGCCCCGCAGCATCGATCCCCAGTGCCGTTGGGCGTCCGCGGTCAGATTCCGCCATACGAAGGGGCGGCAAATAATCATGTTCGATGGCAGACCAGCGATGCACCAAACGCCGACCTGCATCCAACAAGTAGACGATGTCGCCGCCAACGGACTCCACCACATCCGGAACGAATTCGGCCACACAATAGCTTTGACCAAAGATGCGATCCGATTCGCGATGGCAGTGTTCATTGTCGGGAAACGCATCCAAATGCAACTCTGGAGTGACGGTTGATTGCGAATACCCGTCATGCCAAGCATCGGGGTATCCATCGCCGTCTGTATCGACGGAGATCGATGCATCGAGCGGGAACGCATCCTCTAGGTACGTCCGCCCGTCGCCGTCACTGTCTTCGTTCAGTGTCAGTCGTTCCAACTGCAACTGACCGTCCTTTTCACTCGCCAACAACGCCTCATGACCTGCCGGAACCAGGCCTATCGGCACTCCATCGATTGAGACTCGGTCGACCAGCCCGAACTTCGGATCGTGCCACTCGATGAAGGCACCCGATTCGTCGCTGCGAAGCACAACGGCCGTCGCGTCGTCAAACAAGACCGCATCGTCATGTCCGTTGATCGTCGTCAGCGGGCTGTTCAAATCATCAGCCGAATAAACGTCCCCGTTGCCTAACAGGACGTGAGATCCGGAGGGACTGACGGTGATCGGAAGCCGGAAATTTCTGTTGCGTGGTGATCTGAGCGCACGGATCAGTTGACCGGTTAACGGATCGACCTGAGCGACGACCAGTGAATCACCGTCCAACGAAGTCCAAGTCGACGCCACCTCGTTCCAAACTCCAGAATGAAACGCCGACAAACGCTGGACGCTACCGTCGCCGCCGATCAAGTGAATGCCGTTTGTACCGCTGACCCTGATCGAGTCTCCATAAGAAGCGATCCCATATTCGGTCCGACCGTACGGCTGGAGCACACGTTCGATCGGCAAGTCCGTTCCCAAGTCATAACCCAACAGCCGACCGCCGGCGTCACCGACCAATAACGTTTGCGACGCAGGGTGGATTTCAATTTGTGTTGCTCCGTCGATCATCAACGGGTTCAAGTATTCGTTCTCGATGCTGTCCCAGCGATGAACCACGCCGCCGGCAGCATCGAGCAGGTAGACCACACCGGCGGAATCGAAGGCGGTATCCACGATCTCAAAATCGGTCGGTGGTCGGTCCACCTCGCCGTCACGATCGGCGAACAACGTGACGAAATGAAACCGCGTCAACGAATCCACGTCGGTCACCACCGCAACATGATCTCCCACAACGGCCAATTCGCAGACGTCCCCGTCAAGCTCTTGGTGGTCAAGACGCTGTCCGTTCACGCTCCACACGTCGACGTGGGTGGTACCGTCTGAACCACTTGCCGTCACGATCGTTTCGTTATCAATCCAACGAGCCTGCCACCGACTCGGGTCCCTTGACCACAGCACACCGAGCAAGTCGAACGTCGCCAAATCAACGACGCCGCCGCCCGGAAAAACCGTCCGACTGCCATCGGGAGAGTTGACGCCCTTGCCGAAACGATAGCTGTGCAGTTCCGATGCATCGTCGACGACGATCCAGTCGGAGTGGTCACCTGTTTGTTGATCGAACGTCACTGAACGCACTTGTGCACTGGACGATCCGTAGGCGTTATCCGTGTAGTACAGCGTCGCGTTCGCCGGATCGAAAACCACCAACGTTTTGCCATCGAGCAGCAGCGACGGGACGGGCGGAACTGAATCGAAATGGATCGTGCGTAGCGGTACGGTGGAAGCCGACAGGAACAGCCGATCCCCATAGGTCACCATGTCGCCAACGTATTCGTCGGACTGATACCAACGCTGTTGCACTCGAATCGATTCGGATAAATCGATCACATCGATTTCATACGAATAGGCGATCAACAACCAGTTTTTTCCGGCGGCATAGGCCAGTTGCCGTGGAGCGAGCGAACTGCCCAGATAGCGTCCCCCGTCGCCAAATTTCGCGTCGAGCAGAATCGGGTCCAAGTACTCTCCCGTCGTGGTCTCACGACGCAAAATCCGGTTGGCGTCCTGATCGAGCAGATAGATGATTCCATCGCCATCCACGGTCGAGTCGGCGGCCCAGAATTCGCCGACCGCAGCTTCAATATCGCAAACATCGGATTGGTTGATCAC
>NZ_JBFHKV010000388.1:0-6999 GCF_041595215.1 Stieleria sp.
GTGACCCGACTCCACTGCAATCATCCCATCAGGCCCCAAATTTTTTGACCAACCCATTTTTTGACCAACCCATTTTTTGACCCAATGCCGGTTCCATCCTGAATGCATTCGCGTCAACGGGCTCGCTCAGCAGCTCCAGACCGGGTCGCCGAGGACGTCGAACTTGGGTGTGATCCCCAGCCCGGGCTCGGTCGATGCTGCCATCCGGCCGTTGACCCGTTGGGGTGCCCCATCGGCGATCGATTGGGTGACGTAGCTGTTGAAGTCGGTCGAAGTGAACAGATAGTCCGTCGGCGTGCTGTGTGCCAGGTGCGCGATCGCTGCGGTGATGATGTCTCCGCCCCAGCTGTCTTCGAGTGTCATCGCGATTCCCAGGGACACGCACAGGTCGCGCGCCTGTTTCGCTTTGGTCAGTCCGCCGAACTTGCTGATCTTGATGTTGACGGCATCCATCGCGCGATCGGAGGCGCCCTTGAGGATCGCGTCGACCGAGTCGATCACTTCGTCCAAGATGAACGGCAGGTTGGTGTTTTGGCGAATCGTCAAACACTGCTGATACGTCGCACAGGGCTGTTCAATGTAGACGTCGACGTCACGCACGGCACCGACGACCCGCATCGCTTCGTGCATCAACCATCCCGTGTTGGCGTCGGCGACCAACTTATCGCCCGGCTGCAAGATCTCGCGGACCGCGCGGATTCGCTCGATGTCTTCATCGGCTTTTCCACCGACTTTCAACTGAAACCGCCGATAACCTTCGGCACGGTACCCGGCCACGTTGTCGGCCATCTCCGCGGCCGGTCGCTGGGAGATCGCGCGATAGAGCACCACATCGTCGCCGAATCGGCCTCCGAGCAAGGTGCAAACCGGCAGCCCGGAGACTTTGCCCAGGATGTCCCAGCACGCCATGTCGATCGCCGTTTTGACGTAGGGGTGCCCCTTCATCACGCGGTCCATTTTGTGATTGAGCGCCCACAACTGGGTCGGGTCTTCGCCGATCAGTTGGGGGGCGAGTTCTTGCATCCCCGCGCGGGCTCCGGCGGCGTAGGCGGGCAGGTAGACCGGCCCGAGAGGACAGACTTCACCAAAACCGACTACTCCCGAATCCGTCTCGACTTGGACGACCGTGGAATCAAAGACGTCGACGCTCTTCCCCTCCGACCAACTGTAGTTGCCTTCCGCCAGGGGCAGGTCGACTTGATAAACCTTGAATCCGGTAATCTTCATCTCGTTCACTCGATGGGTGGTGCAATGGGTTGAGACCGCCAGGCGAATTCCGCGACTGCGGAATTCGATGTCGCGAAGAGAATTTAGCAATAATCGCAATGGCGCGGCACCGGTTCGGCGCCCGCAGACACGCGCCTGCCCCAGGGCGCACCCTTTGATTGATCTTGTGCCCACACGTTGGCCTTTAGGAGCTAGCGGAACGGTGCGAGCACCTGCAGTGCCTAAGCAGGTGGCCTACCCCGACGGGGTCAAAGCCAGTAGCCGGAGGTGAGCGCAGCGACACCTCCGGACATCCGGTCCCCCGTCAGACGCGACCCCGAAGGGCAACGCTGTGAAGCATTTATTCTCTGCGTTTGACGATGTGTTAGCGGCAGGGCGCAAGCCCTCCGCTCTCTCATCGTTCCCGAAACACCGGAGGGCTCGCGCCCTACCGCTAAAAAAATGCTTGATTGACGAGCTGCACCGCGATCCGTGCAATCGAATAGACTGGCAGGGGTTGGTATTCACCCTCCCCGACCGTCTCCCCCTCACCCCGGCCATTTCCCATGTCGCGATTGATGATTGTCGCCGTCTTGTGCTGTCTGTCCGGTTTCGCCTCGGCGGCCGATCGGCCGAACGTGTTGTTCATCGCCGTCGATGATTTGAACCACTGGTTGACGCATTTGAACCGCAACCCGCAGGCCCGCACGCCGAACTTTGATCGGCTGGCTCGGCGCGGCGTCACCTTCACGAACGCCCATTGTGCCGTGCCGGCCTGTGAACCATCGCGTTGTGCGTTGATGAGCGGGCGACGACCGTGGGTGTCAGGCTGCTATAAGAACGGACACGCCTGGAAAAACCACCAAGCGGCCGGCGAGGGATTGAGCGCGCAATTTCTGAAGGCCGGTTATCACGTCGCCGGTGCCGGAAAAATCTATCACTCCAGGCAGTACTATCCCAGCGAATGGACCGAGTACATGTCCGATGACGGATTGAGTGCCAGTGGACCGGGCGTCAAGAAATATGATGGCTATCACGACGACGTGACGCACCCGAACCTCAAAGACGACGACATCATGGATTGGCACTGCGTCAACTACTGCATCGAACGGATCACCAAGAAAAGCGACAAACCGTTCTTCGTCGCCTGCGGACTGTACAAACCCCACCTGCCGTTCGTCGCCCCGCGAAAGTACTACGATGCGTTTCCGCTGGAATCGATCCAGTTGCCGCCGCACATCGAAAACGATCTGGCCGACATTCCGCCGTCGGGTGTGAAGATGGCCGGGCCGCAGGGCGATCACGCCAAGTTTCTCAAAAGCGGGCGTTGGAAAGCCGCGATTCAATCCTACTTGGCGACATGCAGCTACACCGACATGAACCTCGGCCGGTTGCTCGACGCACTCGATGCCAGCCCGAACAAAGACAACACGATCATCTGCCTGTGGAGCGATCACGGTTGGTCCCTGGGCGAAAAAGAACACTGGCGCAAGTTCGCGTTGTGGGAAGAAACCACGCGGACCGCCTTCATCTGGGACGTCCCGGGATTGACGACGCCCGGCACACGCTGTGACCGTTCGGTCGATTTGATGTCGGTGTACCCGACGCTGTGTGAGCTGACGGGGATCACGACGCCCGATTATGTCAGCGGTCGCGACATTTCGTCGTTGTTACGCGATCCCCAATCGCCATGGGAATTCCCCGCGATCACCACGCACGGACGCGGCAACCATTCGGTCAAGACCGAAACGCATCGCTACATCCGTTACGCCAACGGCGAAGAAGAACTCTACGACGTCGTCGCCGATCCCTACGAATGGAAAAACCTGGCCGCCGAGGCAAGCAGCACCCCGATCAAAGCACAGCTGGCTGAATGGTTGCCCAAAAAAGAGAAACCTGAGCCCAAGAAGAAGTAGGGCATGCTGTGCATGCCATCTGACGTCACGCACAGCGTGACCTACATCATGACGTCATGCACAGCATGACCTACACGGTGACGTCACGCACAGCGTGACCTACGTCGTGACGTCACGCACAGCGTGACCTACGTCGTGACGTCATGCACAGCATGACCTATGGCGGCTGGTTATGTCGGGACGTATTCCACCACGTGGCCGATCTTGATCACAAACGGGTGCGTTTTGTGGCTCTTGAAAAAACCGCTGACCGTCACCCCCTCCGGGTTCTCGATCACTTTGACGATGTTGACATACGGGACGTGAAAAACGTTCGCGTCATCGCCGGATCGAACCGAAAAATAATCCTCTTCGGCGGCAAGCAGCGTTGCCGATTCGATCCGGTGGGCGCTGTGAATGTTGATCCCGATCTCGTTTCCCAGTTGCGGTTCGATCAATTTTTTCATGACACTTCAACTCAAGCGTTTGTCAAAAGACACGGCACAGTAACGGCGTGCAACTCCTCAATCGTATCAGAACGGCACGGGGCTTTGTGGTTAGATGGGAACCTCGTTTCAGGGCGTTCGTCACGGCAAGCGAATTTGCCCGAGGGTCAACCAGCCCGGTTTCGTTTGACCTTGCTCCGCGTTGGCGAACCGCAACGGCTTTCCCGCTTCGAGCGGATGGACCACTCGCATCAACACGGTGTTCGTTCCCGAAAGCCCTGCAATGTCGATCGACGCCGACAACTCGTGCGCCGTTGCGCTCGGCAAATGTCCCCGCATCGACAGCCCGGGCGCGATCATGCGTTTGGCGATTTTGCCGGCTGCATCGACAACGGCCACTTCGGTAGGCCAGTCGGCGTAGAACGGTGCGACGCCTTGATTGATCAGCTGCAGAGTGATTTGGCATCGGTCCGTCTGTCGATCGGGAACGAACGCCACTCGTTGGACATAAAAGTCGTAACCCATCCGCCGGACTTCTTTCGTTGCACGTTCCAGCCGCTTCGGTGAAGCGACTTCACGAAACATCCCGGTGTCCATCAACCACGTCGCGTGTGTTTGGCTGACACATTCGTGGAAACTCTGCACCTGCTTGGGCCACTGATCGCGGTCATCGAAAACTTTGCCCCAAGCCTCGGGACGAATCTCGCCGCCGATCGGCTGGGTTTTCCATTTATCGATCGCCGCGCGGCCTGCGGCTTTGAGCGCC
Source organism: Stieleria sp. (assembly GCF_041595215.1). NCBI lineage: Bacteria > Pseudomonadati > Planctomycetota > Planctomycetia > Pirellulales > Pirellulaceae > Stieleria > Stieleria sp. The sequence continues at coordinate 4,314 of NZ_JBFHKV010000388.1, forward strand.
GGCATGTAGAACCAATCGTCCTCCTGTCTGCCGGTGTCGATCGTTGCCCAAGCAAAGGAGTCGTCGTGATAGCCGAAGGGGCGCGACGCGTTTTCGGCCTGATAGCCGTGATTCGGTCCGGCGGGGTAACGCAGCAAGACGGGCGTCGACGAGAACGCGGCCTCGTACGCATCCAGCACGATGGCTTGGGTTTCGTTGCTGGCCCAGAGGTCGTTGCGGGGATAGGTATGCCATTCGCCCCACGTGCCCAGCAAGCCGGCGGTGATGTAGGCCAACCGTGCGTCTCCGTCGTACTTGTTGCCAAACGTAGCGATGAAGGCACGAAACGCCGATCGCAGACGCTCGTCCTCGTAGTCCGGCGTCGTGATCTGCTTCGGCGGCAGGGGAGCCGTGTTGGTGTTGAGGTACGTGTGCAGCTTCAGCCCGCCCTTGATCAGGTATTCCGGGATCCCTTTCTGCTTTCCCGGATACTCGACGTAGACCCGAATCACCGCTTGGTTGCCACGCGAGGCGATGTCGTCGAGCAGTGTTTCAAGCGGCTGCCAGTCGAATTCGTCTTCCGCCCGCATCAGATCACTGAGTGCGAGATAGCTGAATTCCATGCTGTGCGGGAATCGATCCGGGTAAGGACGCGCGTACGGCACCAAACCCTTGAGCGGATTGTCGACCGGACTGGCGGCCGGTTTCAGGTCAAACGTTTGCTGGGCGACGACGGTCGTGACACCGCCGAGAATGAACAGCAAACCGAGGACGGAGCGAAACGCCAGGGTTGGGTGATGGACTCTCAAAGCGTAATTCTCACGGGTTCAAGGCTACCGTCCGTCGCCGCTGTACTTGATCGTCGCACCGGTCGGGGCTTGCGGCCACGGGGTCTCGCCGGGCGCCCACGACTGGGGCTGCTTGCTCCGCACCGCCATCACCCGCGTCTTCAACCAGTCCGGTGCATCGCGGTTTTCAGCTTGACCATAGACAAAGGGCTGCGGCGGATGCATCAATCGCGGCGGTGATCCGAGGACTTTTTGCAACGGTGGTCGCTGTTTGCCGATCGCATCAAGTTGCGATTTCAATCGAGCGACAATCTCGGGATGCTTTGACGCGATGTCCGTGGACTCGGTCGGATCGGTGGCGATGTTGTAAAGCATGTCGCCCATCAGTTTAAAGTCACCCGAGCGGATGGTCGGCAATCGCACGCTGCCGGCGACCTCGTACACAATCTCCGTCCGTGGACTCGGCTGACCATTCAGAATCACTTGCGACATGTCCATGCCGTCGAGCGGTCGACACGGTTTCGTGCTGCCTCCGGCCAGGCTGACAAAGGTCGGCAGCAAGTCGACGACGTGCATCATCGCGTCGCTGGTTTTTCCGGCGGGAATCTTTCCGGGCCATCGCATCGTACACGCCACACGGACTCCGCCTTCGAACGTCGTGTTCTTGGTTCCGCGATACGGCCGGTTGACCTCTTCGGTCAATCCCCCATTGTCATTGGCAAATACGACGATCGTGTTTTCGGCAAAACCGTGTTGGTCAACCGCACCGACGATGCGTCCCACTGCGTCGTCGAGACATTTCAGCGCCGCCGAACGCTTGTCGAGCGTGTCGGTGTAGCGTGGAATCTCCTCCAACGGTCCGTGGATCGCGTTGAAGGGAACATAGATGAAAAACGGGACGTCCTTGCTGCGCTCGGAAATCAACCGAACCGCTTCGTTGGCGAACAGGTCGGTCGAGTATCCCTGTTCATCGAGCGGTTGTTGATTGCGATGCCAGTCATAGACCGCAAACGTGGCCGGCGAATTGTGGGGGATCGTGTAGTTGTTGTAATCGATGCCCCAGCCGTAGTGACCATATTGGTGATCAAAACCCTGGCCCATCGGCAATTGTTCGGGTAACCATTCACCCAGATGCCATTTGCCGATCAAAGCGGTGTAGTAGCCGGAGGCTTTGAGTGCTTCTGCGATGGTGTGTTCGTTCGTATCCAGCCCGTGCAGCATCCGCGTCGGCGTCCCGTCGGCGGTGTGGGCCAGTTCCAGACCGAGTTTCTCGAGGTAGCTGGGTTTGCCGAAGTCCTCCGACCGCCAATCCATCCAATTGCGAAACGCATAACGGCCGGTCATCAAGGCACAGCGAGTCGGTGCGCAGACCGAATGGGCGTAGAACTGCGTCAGACGAAGACTTTCGCCGGCCAGACGATCCAAATTTGGCGTCAGATCGGCGTTGCCGCCCTGAAACCCGGGGTCTGCCCAGCCCATGTCGTCGGACAGCATCAGGACGATATTGGGCTGCTCGGCGGCAGCAGAAGGGGACGCGAAACACGCCAAGACGGTCAGGGTGGCAAGAATGAAACGAAAAGGGAGATGCATTTGGAAATGGATGGGAGAGGTAAGGTCAATGGAGTTGGGTTCGAGTGGACCCCATTGTAGTCGTTCGCGCCGGTTCAAGGTCCTACTCGCATCCGTTGGTGTCCAGCCTTCAGGCGCATCCTCGGATGCCGTCAGGCATCGCGGTTCTCCGCCAGCCGCTTCGCGGCTGCAGGGGAGCGGCTGAAGCCTGGACACCAACACTCACCATGGTTTTTCGGCACCTGTTGGTGTCCAGCCTTCAGGCGCATCCTCGGATGCCGTCAGGCATCGCGGTTCTCCGCCAGCCGCTTCGCGGCTGCAGGGGGAGCGGCTGAAGCCTGGACACCAAC
>NZ_JBFHKV010000389.1:0-6996 GCF_041595215.1 Stieleria sp.
ATTGCTTGGATGGGAGCAATTGCGTTATTTTGCCCGATGAACGCGTCGCAAGACACGCCGCGGCGGACAGGGCGGCGACGATCGCCCCCCCTTTCGGGCAGCGCTGTGAAGCATTTTTTAGCGGTAGGGCGCGAGCCCTCCGGTGTTTCGGGACCGATGAGGGACCGGAGGGCTTGCGCCCTGCCGCGAACACCTCGTCATCCGCAGGAAACAAATGCTTCACAGCGTTGCCTTTCGGGCGGTCGGAGCCGGATGCAGCGTCGGTGGACGCTGGCAGGCGGAACCGGCTGGATGGGTTGCCACGATTGGGGTCGGCGGAGGGCCAAAGAAGGGGCCGTCGGCCCGTTGAAATCCACCCTGGGTTACCACCCAAACGGACTATCTGCAAAAATGATCGCTACCCGTGGACGGTTCTGTCGCGTATGCTTGCGTTTTAACAGGAGCACTCTGTCGTCACGACGTGCCGGATTTCTGACGATCCGGCGGTCGCGCATTGCTTTGTCTGCAGGAGAATTCAAGGACCTGGGCATCGTACCGCGTCCAGTCGGGCAGCGACGGAGTCGGATTACATCGATCGGAGAGAAGCAACGATGCAGGTAAGTGTTTCAGCTCGCCACGGCAGTCTTCAGCCAGGTGACCAGGAGTTGATCCAGGAGAAGGCCGTCAAATTAAGGCGTCTCTATGACCGAATCAACGCGATTGAAGTCACCGTTGACCTGGAAAACACCGATAAGCCTGCGGTCGAAATCCAAGTATCCATTGAGCATGCCGGAGAATGCGTCGCCACGGCGGAAGCCACCACGGTGATCGCAGCCTTGGACATGGTGATTCCGAAGGTGGAGCAGCAGCTTCGTCGGATCAAGGAAAAAAAGACTGGCCACCGCGCCACCGGACACAAACACATTGAAACCCCGGCAAGCGACGAGTAATCGGCTGTAACAGTCGAGCCCATCGTGTTTGTCGATACACTCATTGAAAATTCACACCCCATGAAGTTTGCAGATTTCATCAGTACGCAGTCGATCAAGGCCGAACTCAAGGCCAAGACAAAAGAGCAAGCCATCGAAGAGCTCGTTCAATGTTTACTTGAGTCGGGCGAGATCGATGCCGAACAACGCGACGACATCGTCGCGGCGATTATGAAGCGTGAGGAACTCGGTTCGACCGGCATCGGTCGAGGCGTCGCGGTTCCGCACACCAAACACCCCAGCGTCCAAAAGCTGGTCGGTACCGTCGGAGTCAGCGAAGAAGGCGTTGACTTTGACTCGCTCGATGGAGAACGCGTGCAGCTGTTTTTCCTGTTGATCAGCCCTCCCGAACGCCCCGGCGATCACCTGCGGGCCTTGGAGAACATTTCGCGTCAGCTGCGCGACGAAACGTTCTGTCGCTTTCTCAAACAGAGTAAGTCAGCCGAGGACATCACCCAGTTATTGCAAGAAGCCGACGACAACCAGTTTGCCACCGGCTGATGGATTGAGCGGCCGGCTCGTTGACGACCGGTGCACGAATCCCCATCCAGTTTAAACACCCGATACAGACCCGCTTTTTGCATGTCAAAAGCGCTTTGCCGCACCGTCGTTGTTTCCAATCCGCAAGGGCTGCACGCACGCCCGGCAGATCTTCTGGTGCGGATGGCCAACCAGTTCGAGTCCGTGATCTTGATCGGACGTGGCGGCGAAATGGTGGATTGCAAAAGCATCTTATCGCTACTCACGCTCGGCGCCGCACTCGGCACCGAGTTGACCTTGACCGCTGAAGGCAACGACGCCGAAAACGCCATCGATTCGATCGAGCAGTTTTTTCAACGCGGATTCGACGAAGCTGACGACAACGATTCGGCCCCCACGGAAGCCAAATCGGGTGACGTCAGAGAAACCGATCCGACCTCGCCTGCTTGAACCGAAACGAAGGCACCCCGGCTCTGGCGACCCGCCCTTCCGGCTCGATCTCGATCGATCCCGGCCGACAGGGCGTCGCGTCGAGAGCGCCCGATACCCCTACATTCCTGCTCGAAGATCGACGCGATGCGACGGTCTTCACGCCCCCGTACACAACTACCTCTCGATGGATCGGATTGAACTGCCCGAGCCTCGCTGCCAGGTGCGCACGATCGCGACAGAACGTTGGCCAATGTCACCGCCCCCCGGCGCCGTCGACGTTGACTCCAGCGGTCGGTCGTCACACGATCACGCGGCCCTGATGCGATCGGCAGATCAGCACCGTGCCCTCGAACCACGATGGTCGAACTTCAAGGCATCCCTGTTTCACCCGGGGTCGCGATCGGCCCAGCACTAGTGCTGGATGCTGCCGGTTACCGAATCCCGCGCTCTCTGCTCGCCGCTGATGAAGTGGAAGCGGAGTTCGCTCGGTTGCGCGATGCCGTCGACCGTGTCTCGACCCGATTGGAATCCAATCGCCTGGAAACCTCGGCCGTCGCCGGCGAACACACCGGGGACATCTTCGCCGCCCAACTGCAGATGCTGCACGACCCGCGGCTGCAAGCCGAATTGCGGCGACGCATCGAACAGGAACACCAGTCGGCCGCCTACGCCGTCAGCCGTGTCCTGCACAACTACGCCGAAGCACTCCGCAAGCTCGATAACCCGCTGCTGGCCGATCGCGCCGAAGATGTCCTGGACATCGAAAAACAACTGCTGTTTTGCCTGGGTGCGGTCTCCGAAAGCCGACTGGTCGATCTGGATGAAACCGTCATCATCCTCTCCCACGTCCTGACCCCCAGCGAAACCGCCAACCTGGATCGACGTTACGTACGCGGGTTTTGCACCGAAACCGGTGGCCCCGGCGGTCACACCGCGATCGTCGCCAAAGGGTTGGAGCTGCCGGCGGTCGTCGGGATCGGAAACTTTCTCGATCTGGTCGGCAATCGGATCAAGGTCATCGTCGATGGCGACCGCGGACGCGTGATTCTGGATCCCGATCCGGAGACGCTGGCCAGCTACAAGAAACGTCTGAAAGAACGCCGGTCGTTGACCGCCAAACTTTCCGAACTCCGCGATCTGCCCGCCGAAACCATCGACGGGACGCCGCTGCGGTTGAGCGCCAACATCGAATTCCCCCACGAAACCACCACCTGCATCGAACGCGGGGCCGACGGAATCGGTCTTTATCGCACCGAGTTTTTGTACCTGTCCAGCGCCGAAGAACCGAGCGAAGAAGACCACTACCAGGCCTACAGCCAGGTCGTCCGAGAGATGGAAGGCCGGCCGGTCGTCATTCGCACGTTGGATTTGGGTGCCGACAAAATGGGCCATCGGCCCCTGGCCGAATACGAACACAATCCCTTTCTGGGTCTGCGAAGCATCCGCCTGTCGCTGCGCAATCTGGATCTGTTCCGACCCCAGTTGCGGGCCATCTTGCGGGCCGCGGTGCACGGCGACATCAGTGTGATGTTCCCGCTGATCACCACGCTGGCCGAGTTCCGTCAAGCGCGGATGTTGCTCAACGTCGTCGCCGAGGACTTGAAAGAATCCGGCACGCCGCACCGCAGCAACATCCCGGTCGGGATGATGGTCGAAGTCCCCGCGGCGGTGATGATGCTCGATCGCTTCGTCGAAGAAGTCGATTTTCTGTCGATCGGCACCAACGATTTGGCCCAGTACACCCTGGCGGTGGATCGCAGCAACGAGTACGTCGCCGACCTGTATCAATCCAGTGACCCGGCCGTGCTGCGGTTGATCGCGCGCTGCGTCGAAGTCGCCAAAGAGCACGACTGCCCCCTTTCCATTTGCGGTGAAATGAGCAGCAATCCCGCCCGGGCACTGCTGTTGATGGGCATGGGCGTCCGGCACCTGAGCGTGCCGCCGTCGTCGCTCTTGCGCGTCAAGAAAGCCATCCGCAGCGTGTCGATCGGCCAGTGCGAACAGATCGCCGAACGCGTCATGCAACTCGAAGCCGCACGTGATGTCGACCTGTATTTGCTGGATCGACTCGGCGAATACGTTCCGGAACTGATCGTGACCTGAACATCCCCCCGATTCCCTCATCCATGCCTTCTCCCCCAGCCAACACCACCACGACCCACGACGCGCCCGACCAGGCGACGGCGGATCAGCCGCTGCGGCTGCGCTATCGCGTTCGTTTCGCGAAAACGGGGCTGTTGCGATGGACCAGTCACCGCGATCTGGCGCGGCTCTGGGAACGGTTGGTCCGACGCGCGCAACTACAGCTGTCGATGACCGAAGGGTTTCATCCCAAACCGCGGATCGGTTTTCCGTCCGCCCTGGCACTCGGCATCAGCGGCTTGGACGAAGTCGTCGAACTCGATTTGGCCGAAAGACTCTCGGCGCCGGAATTGTTCCGACGCCTGGACCACGACGATCAACCCGGGCTGGTCATCAAGAGCGTGCAGTTGCTACCCGAGGACAGTGGCAAAGCCAAGTTGGAACGCACCGAGTATGTGATCACCCGGCCGGACCCGGAATTGGGCGCCGACCCGATCGATGCCGACCGCGTCCGTTCTGATCTTGAGGCGTTGCTGGCCAAAGACACCGTCACGGTGAATCGTAAAAACAAACCGGTGACCTTCAACGTTGCCGAACAAATCCTGTCGTTGACCTTCAACGACAACCTTGAACTTTCGATGGCCGCCAGTGACGCGGCGACCCTGAAACCGACCGACGTGCTGGATCTGATCGGCTGTTCCGATTGGATCGCGCACGGGTCGCAAATCACCCGAACAGAAGTGGTTTTGAAACGCGAGTTTCCGACCACCGATCCCGAATTTTTAGCAATCGCAAACCAAACGCCGCACTGCGGCGAACCCACCGACGAGGTGCCCAAATGAAACGCGAAATGTTGATGAACGTGCTCCAACCCGAAGAGAGCCGCATCGCCATCCTGGATGATGGAAAACTGGAAGAGCTGTACGTCGAACGCAAAAGTGTCGAAGCCTTTGCGGGAAACATCTACCGCGGAAAAATCGTCAACTTGGAACCCAGTATCCAAGCCGCCTTCGTCGACTTCGGCGTCGGACGCAACGGCTTTCTGCACATCAGCGATGTCGAACCGGAATACTTTCGACAAGGCGGTTATGACCCCGAAGAGATCAAACGGGAATCGGACGAAATGGCCGAAGCGGCCGCCAAGCGCGCCCGCGAATCCGGACGCGGCTCCAAACGAGCGTTCAAAGGCGGTCGGCCGCGGATCAAACCGCCGATCCAAGAAATCTTTAAACGTGGCGACGAAGTCTTGGTGCAGGTGATCAAGGAAGGGATCGGCACCAAGGGCCCCACACTCAGCACGTACATTTCGATCCCCGGACGTTACCTGGTGCTGATGCCCGCACTGGAACGGGTCGGTGTCAGCCGCAAGATCGAAGACGACGACGACCGTAAACGGCTCCGTCGCTGCCTGCTGTCGCTCGGCCCGCCAAAGGGACTCGGCTTCATCGTCCGCACCGCAGGTGCCGGTCGCAGCGAGAAAGAACTCGGCCGTGACATGGACTATCTGATCCGGTTGTGGAAGACGATCGTTCGTCGCGTCAAAAGCGGCAACCAACCCGGCGTGCTGTACGAAGAGAGCGATCTGATCATCAAAACGATTCGCGACATCTACAACGATGACATCGACCAGATCGTGATCGACGAGAAAGAGGCGTTCGAGAACGCCCGCGACTTCTTGAAAATGGTCATGCCCCGCGTCGTCGATCGGCTGAAACTCTATGACGGTGCATCACCTTTGTTCCACAAGTACAACTTGGAACAAGAGATCGTCAAGATTCACCAACGCCAGGTCAAACTTCCCAACGGCGGTTCGATCGTCATCGATCCGACCGAAGCGTTGGTCGCGATCGATGTGAACAGTGGCAACTTCCGCGGCGAAAAGTCGGCCGAAGACAACGCGTTTCGCTTGAACCTGGCCGCGGCAAAAGAGATCGCCCGTCAGTTGCGACTGCGCGACCTGGGCGGCGTGATCGTCAACGACTTCATCGACATGCGCAAAGAGAGCCACCGTCGCAAAGTCGAACGGGCGCTGCGTGATGCGATGGCCGGCGACCGCGCCCGCACCAAGATCTTGCGGACCAGCCCGTTCGGGCTGATCGAAATGACGCGGCAACGGATTCGACCGAGTCTGAAACGCAGCATCTATCAAGATTGTCCGTGTTGCGAAGGTCGTGGGTTGGTCAAGACCGCCGAAAGCATGTCGATCGAAGTCGTCCGGATGCTGGCCCTGGCCGTCAAGAACGAACACATCCAACGTGTCACCGTTCGCGTCAACGATGCCGTCGCGGCGCACCTGAACAACCAGAAACGCCGCAGCGTGATGGAAATGGAAGACACCGGCGGCATGACGGTCCAAATCCTCGGCAGCGAAGGCCTGTACCCCGAGCACCTGGAAATGGACTGCCGCGACGCCCAAGGCGAACGTGTCGAAATCGACTCCTAAACGCTGCCATTGCGTGGGATAGGCTTCCAGCCTGTCGTCCTCCACTCGTTCCCGGGCTCCAACCTGGGAACGAGATGTACGACGTCCTTTTTCGGTCGTCGCGCGTCACGAGTCGTCCTCCGCAGCGTCGTTTTCGATTGGGCTCAGCGGATTACCGCCAGCCGATGAGCATTTCATCATTCTGTGTGCGTATGATTCTGCCATCCCGCTTTTGATTTCCGCCGACGTGACAGGACGCCTTGGCTGGGTGGAGTGGTAGGAAGATTTTGGAGGTAAGAAAATTGGCGCAATCGACCGATTTTTGCATTTCAACATTTTCTTACCCCCGAAATCTTCTTAGCTGATTTACCGCAAAAGCTGGGCCGCGTGCACGAACCGACTGATGTCAGTTGTGCTTTCCAGCCCAGTCGCCACATGTTTGTTTCTGGTCGATCGCAAAACCGCCCGCCGGCAGTTCTACTAAACTATGGGGGCTGTACCTTCCACATCCCACCCTCGATCCCCACCGCAACATGACCGCTCGAATCCTGTTTGCCTGCTTGGCGTTGATTCCGTCCCTCTGTCTGGTCGCCGATGCCCCGGCTGCCGATG
>NZ_JBFHKV010000390.1:0-6990 GCF_041595215.1 Stieleria sp.
ACACCAACGTGCGCTGGTGTGCAGGCTTTAGCCGCCCGTCTTGCTGCTTCGCAGCGCGAGGGGAGTCGCCTGAAGGCTAGACACCAACGTGCGCTGGTGCCGCCCGGGGTCGCTGCGGTGCAGCGAGGGGGAGTCGCCTGAAGGCTGGACACCAACGTGCGCTGGTGTGCAGGCTTTAGCCGCCCGTCTTGCTGCTTCGCAGCGCGTGGGACCGTCGCCGGAAGGCTGGACGCCAACGTGCGCTGGTGTGCCAGGCGTTGGCCTTTGCCACCTTTCTGAGAGGGCGCATTGCGAATCTGATCGAGGGGCTACAATGGACGCCGTTTCCATACGATTTTTCACCCCGCTTTTCGGTCCCAGATGAGTTCTCCGATCAAACTTGCCGATCACTACAACGGCGAGCAATGCGCGATTTCGTTCGAGTTGTTCCCGCCGAAAACCGATGCGGGCATGGACCTGCTGGAAAAGAACGTCGAGCGATTGAAGGCATTTCAGCCGAGTTTCTTCACCTGCACCTACGGCGCCGGCGGTTCGACCCAATCGCGCACCCTGGATGTGGTCCAACGGGTCCGCGAGCTGACGGGGCTGCCCGTTGCGTCGCACCTGACCTGTGTCGGAGCGACCGTCGACCAGCTCGGTGAGTACTTGGCCGAAGCCAAGCGGCGGGGGGCGGATTACATCGTCGCATTGCGTGGCGACCCGCCCAAGGGCAGCGAATCGTTCCAGGCGGTCGAGGGCGGACTAAGGTACGCCAACGAATTGGTCGAACTGATCCAAGAACGTTTTCCCGATCAGTTCGGCATCGCGGTCGCCGGTTATCCGGAAGTCCACCAGGAAGCGCCCGACGCACAAACCGACCTGGACAACCTGAAGCGAAAGGTCGATGCCGGGGCAGACGTGATCGTGACGCAGTTGTTCTACGACAACGACGACTTCTATCGTTTTCGCGATGCCTGCCAGGCCGCAGGGATCCGCGTTCCGATCGTGCCCGGGATTTTGCCGGTGACCAACTACAAGCAGGCACTCCGCATCGCCGGCATGTGCAAAGCACGCATCCCGGACCAGATGGCCGCGGCGATGAACGAAAACGACGATGCCGACTATCAATTCAAAGTCGGGGTGGATCACGCGCGGGTGCAAACGATCGATTTGATCGAAAACGGAGTCCCCGGGATTCACTACTACGTGCTCAACAAGAGCGATGCGGCCGGTCAAATGCTCGACGGCCTGTCGCTGGGCATGCAGTCGTAGATCGCGCGAGTGATCTGGCTACATTTGATTTTGGGGTAGCGGAACTCTCCAAGAGCTTCGGCTCCGATGGTGATCCGCCGACAGCCTTGGCGGCTTCAGCCCTAAGATTCAATCTTGACGAAGCACTCCAGCAATTTCACTGGTCTAACGGTCGAAAACAATACCCACGGATGGCAGCGCGAACCCACGGATTTTTTGCACCCTGTCATCCGTGGGCTCAGTCATCGTTTCATCGTTCCGCAAATTACCGCCTGAGCTTTTCCACAGCACCCTAAATCTAAACGTTGACGGAGCGCTAGCGCGGAAACGCCGCCAGCGGCACGTCGCGGTAGAGCGTCAGCATGCCGGCGACCTCATCGAGGCGCTGTTGGCTTTCCTTGCTCAGCCCCGGTTTGAACGTGTACGACGAGACGAACGTCCGGGAGTGGGTCTGGGATTTCAGTGTCAGCGTGACGGTTTGCGGAATCAAACCCTCGGCCGCGATGGCGTTTCCCAGATTGATTCGGGCAAACGGCGGGGTGCCGAGTTTGCGGACCAGATTCACTCGGGCAACCCAGTCGGTGAACTCGGCGAAGCGATGCGGTTGTGCCGCCATCGACGGTTCGGCGGCCGCGACGCTGTAGTGATAGTCGCCGAACTCGATGCTGTAGCGATTGTCTTGGTTCGGATCCTTGGTCGTCTTGGCGTCGATTCCCAACCGTGTCTCCAGGCCTTCGTTGGTCGCAAAGAGTCGAAATCGGGCTGCGGCGGTCACGATTTCTTGGTGGGTGATCGTCGATTTGACGTGGTCGACACGTGAGAGCAAGATGACTTGGGAATTGACCGGGTCGATCAGCGTCACGTCGCGCGGTTCGGTCAACCCAAAGTCGTAGGCTTTGCCGCCTTTGAACAGCACCAGGTGGCGATCCTGGAGCTGTAGTTTTTCATTGCCGAGCACTTCAAACACCTCGACGGTGACTTGGAATGCGTCGCCGGGGGCGACCGGGGCGTTTGCTGCGGCGAGTCGGACCTGGGGCGGTTCGGCAGCGTCGGCTTGGGCCGACACGAGTAGGCTGCACCCGGCAATCAAAAGGATTGCCGCGAACCGATTCGGAACGATGGAGTGGGAAGGCCGCATCATGCTGGCGATCTCGTAGGTGTGGTTCGTGATCGGGTGGTCGTCATTGGGTGGGCGTCCTCGGGAGGATGCCACGAGGCGACCTGGACTTTTTCACTCTCTGGAGCGTAGAAAAGGGAGACGCCGGTGGTCTAGGCCAATGTCACCGGGTTTTTCGCAACTTCAACCCTTCACCGTCATCGATGCAACGCACGCTTTTCTTCATTCCCCACGAAATCGGGCCGTTTCCCGTATTTGGGTTCGGTTGGGCGCTGGGGATCCTCGTGCTGGCACTCTTCGTTCGGCTGGTTTGGGCCCAGTTTCAACTCAGCCGGCACGCGGGAGAAAACGACCCGTCCGGGCCACCGACGCTCGGCCAGGTCCTCGCCGGCGAAGGCTTGTTTTGGGCGATCGCGGCGGGCTTGGTCGTGTTTATCCTGCCCAGCGTCGAACTGAAAAACGTCGCCGGCGATCCGGTCGGGATGGCGATCCGCGGCTACGGCGTGTTCTTGGTGTTGGGCGTTTCCAGTGCGATTGCGCTGGCGGCCTACCGGACCGAGCGTGCCGGCATGAACCCCGAGTGGAGTTTAGGGTTGGCCCCCTGGGTCATTTTCGGCGGCTTCGTCGGCGCCCGGCTGTTTTATGTGATCCAGTACCGCGACCAATACATCGGCGAGACGACGCTGGACACGATCAAAAACATGCTGGCGTTCACCGAAGGCGGGTTGGTGGTCTACGGTTCGTTCATCGGCGGATTCCTCGCCTTCCTGATTTTCACGTCTCGAAACAAAATCCCCCTGCTGCGTTTCGGTGATGCGATTGTCCCCTGCATTTTCCTGGGCGTCTTTTTTGGCCGGATCGGCTGCCTGCTCAACGGTTGCTGTTACGGCGGGCGATGCGAACCCGGTTGGGCGTCGCTGCGATTTCCGCCGATCACCAAGGTTTATCAAGAGCAATTGGCCAGCGGCGAATTGCTGGGCATGAACATCGACTTGAAAACCGGCAAGATTCGTTCGGTGGTCCCGGACAGCGTCGCGGATGAATTGGGCATCCAGGCCAACGACGTCTACGAAGCCGGTGACTTTGATCGACGTCCGTTCAAGCAAGCCGACCCGGAGACCCCCGAAGAAGAGATTGTGCCGGGATGGATGATGCGTGTTTCTGGTCAGACACACGTGTTGGCGCCCGACGAGCTTCCCGAGCGGGCGTTGCCGGTGCGTGCGGCGCAACCGATCAGCAGCATCAGTGCCCTGGTCCTTTGCATTGCACTTTGCGCCCTGTCGTTGATGATCACTCGCACTGGCGCGTTGATGTTCATCGGGTTTGCTTCCTACGCGGTGTTGCGGTTCGTGCTGGAGATCGTTCGGGTCGACGAGGCCGGTCAATTCAACACGTCGCTGTCGATTTCCCAGTGGGTCAGTGTCGTCGTGTTCAGTCTGTCGATCGCCGGATTGATTTGGCTGTATTTCGTCCGCACGGAAACGGTCGATGGCAGCGACGCTGCGAGGTCAGGAGTGTTCAAGTGAAGATCCTGATCACCGGTGGGTGCGGGTTTATCGGCAGCAACCTGATCCGCCATTTGCTCACGTCGTCATCGCACACTGTCATCAACGTGGACAAGTTGACGTACGCGGGCAATCCCAACTCGTTGGCCGACGTTGCCGACGATCCCCGCTACACGTTTTGTCACGTCGACATCGCGGACTTGGAAGCGATGCGTGGTGTCTTTGCCCAGCATGCTCCCGACGCCGTGATGCATCTGGCCGCCGAATCACACGTCGACCGTTCCATCGATGGCCCTGCCGCGTTCATCCAGACCAACGTGGTCGGCACGTTCCATCTGTTGACCGCGGCGGTGGATTATTACCGAGGCCTGGCGAGCCAGCGCGCCGCGTCGTTTCGCTTTCTGCATGTCTCCACTGACGAAGTCTACGGGACGCTTGGTGCGACCGGCGAGTTTAGCGAGTCGACGCCGTACGACCCGCATTCACCGTACTCGGCCACCAAAGCTGCTTCGGACCACCTGGCCCGGGCTTGGAAGACGACGTACGACTTGCCCGTGATCGTGACCAATTGCAGCAACAATTTTGGACCGTACCAGTTCCCCGAAAAACTGCTGCCGTTGATGATCATCAAGGCGCTCGGGGAGCAATCGCTGCCGGTCTATGGCAAGGGTGAAAACATTCGCGATTGGCTGTATGTGCTCGATCACGCCCGGGCGCTGTGCCGTGTGTTAGAGAATGGTCGTGTCGGCCAAACGTACAACATCGGCGGGGACAGCCAGCGGCGCAACATCGATTTGGTCCGTTCGCTCTGCAGCATCTTGGACGAACTGAATCCACGACGCGACGGGCGATACGAGCAGCTGATCACGTTCGTGCCTGATCGGCCGGGCCATGATTTCAGGTACGCGATCGATTCGACCAAGATTCGCGACGAACTCGGTTGGCGGCCGCAATTTGACCTGGAAACCAGTCTTCGCCAAACCGTCCATTGGTACCTGACCCATCGCGACTGGTGGCAATCGATCCTGGACGGGAACTACCAACTCCAGCGACTCGGCCAGGTTTCAAGGACGGATCCATCATGAAGGGCATTATTTTGGCTGGCGGCAGCGGCAGCCGACTGGCGCCGTTGACGACGGCGATCAGCAAACAGTTGTTGCCCGTCTATGACAAGCCGATGATCTACTATCCGCTGTCGACGTTGATGTTGGCCGGAATCCAAGACATCTTGCTGATCAGCACCCCCAGTCACACGCCGCTGTATCAGTCGTTGTTGGGGGACGGTTCGGCGTGGGGACTTCGGATTTCTTATGCGGTCCAGCAGCGTCCCGGCGGGTTAGCCGAAGCATTGATCCTGGGAGAAGATTTCTTGCAGGGCCAACCGAGTTGTCTTGTCTTGGGCGACAACGTGTTTTACGGCGAGGGCTTGATTCAATTGCTGCGTGGTTCGGCGGAGCTGGTCCGCGGCGCAAAAATCTTTGCCTATGAAGTGCGAGACCCATCCGCCTATGGCGTCGTGTCGTTCGATTCCGCCGGCCGCGTGATCACGTTGGAAGAAAAGCCCGCCGAGCCGCGATCCAACTTTGCCGTACCCGGTTTGTACTTTTTCGATTCCCGTGCCAGTGACATTGCCAAGCAGTTGTCGCCTTCACCGCGCGGCGAACTGGAGATCACCGATCTGAACCGCGTTTACTTGGAGCAAGGGGCGTTGGAAGTGAAGGTGCTGGGCCGCGGGATCGCTTGGCTGGATACCGGGACGCACGAGAGTTTGCATGACGCCAGCAGTTTTGTCGGTGCGATCGAAAAGCGGACGGGGTTGAAGGTTTGTTGTCCGGAAGAGATCGCGTTTCGAAACGGCTGGATCGATCGCCAAGGGCTCGCCCGCTGTGCCGAATCGATTCGGCACAGCGAGTACGGACGTTATCTTCGCAAGCTGCTCGAGCACCCGATCACGCATCGCGGCTAAGCCCGCGGTTGCGTCGGACGATGGGCATGTCGAGCATGCCCATCGTGATGCACCGTGTGACCTACGCGACTTTCTTGAAGTCCAGTCCGGCGTTGTTGGCACCGTCCAGTTGGAATGTGAAACCGTTCGGTCCCAGGGTCAGCTTGCCGGCCATCTTCTGCAGGTCGTTGCTGCGGACCAACGTCAACCGTCCGTCGGTCACGCGGTATTGGCCCGAGAACTGGCTGGTCTTGCCGTTGTTGCTGACGACCCACGAAAACGTGCCGCTGCCGTTCAAGCTCAATTCGATCGTGACGTTGCTCGGCAGCGTTGCCCGAAAGCTGCCGATGTGGTCGGGTGTGGCTGCGGAGGCTGCGACCGGTTGCGCGGAGGGCTGCGGCGTGGTTGATGGAGTCGTCGTCGCCGTCGGCTGGGAAGCGGCCAGGGACGCCAGTGCGGCCAGCGCCGACGTTTCGGCATCCACCGCTGAAGTCGTTGCGGTCGTTTGCGCGGACGGCTGCGATTGGACGGTTGAGGCCGTGTTGGTGGGCTGCGGTGCCGCCGCGGTTTGCAACGCGACTTGTGCCCGTGGTCGCGGGCGAACGGCAGCAACCGTCGATGCGGTCGATACCGGCGGTGCGACCGCGGCAGGGTGCGACGTTTGGTGCAACGGCGGGTTGAACGACGGCCGAGCGTTATGAATCGGCGGTGTCACGGGCAACGTCGTGCGATAGTTCGACGCGGCTCGAGAATAGCCGCCGTAAGCCGGGGCATAAGAAACTCGCCCCCCGCGTCCGCCACACGCCGATGCAGTCGGAACGGATTGAATCGAGACGGCGGCGATCGCTGCGGCGACGAAGAGTTTTTTGGCAGTGCGTTTCATGGGTCGAGATCCGGAAGAAAGAATGTTGGGTTGCGGCGTTGAGTTGCCTTTCAAACAACCAAGCGGATCTCATGGGAGAATGTTTCAAGTTTTAAGTTGTGAGTTTCAAGTTTCAAGTTTCAAGTCGTTTATGTTGGGGACTCCGATCGGAAGGTGGCTGGTTTTGAACCGGATCGACGGACAGGGCGTCTGAATCCTGAGGGGCTGGTACAATGTTTGCCGGTGGCGTCAGCCAGCGCGTGGGCAAATCTCAAATCTCAAATCTCAAATCTCAAATCTCAAATCTCAACTCTCAAACCTGAAACCTGAA
>NZ_JBFHKV010000391.1:0-6968 GCF_041595215.1 Stieleria sp.
AATGCCAACTCCATTGACACCAAACGGGGTGCTGTTTGTTAGCGGTAGGGCGCGATCCCACTACCGCTCAATCAAGAAGTGACTTACCCAAACATGGCGTTTAACTTTTGCTTCTCGATTTAGCGGTATTGGGCGCGAGCGTACGAACCCCGAACCCGCCACATCCAGATCGACCGAGCGGCCCAGCGCACGCTGCGATTCGGGTGGATGACACACGATGATTCCGCCCGCTAGATGCAGGGATCGCGAAGCGCGCCGGCGGTCCGGCTGTGCCAGATGCGGCTTCCCGTCCGGCGACGCAGCCTGCCAAAACCTCTCCGTCTGACGTCGCAGCTGCCCTAAAACCCAAGTGTCTAACCAACTTGAGTGAATTCCGTCGGTCGCCAATCATCTTGCACTCTTTGCGCCGGGGCTGTCCGGGGGGCGTCGACGTGGGACCGGATAACCGTTCATAATCTCAAAAACGCACCCCGGACGCTTGTTTCTGCCCCAGAACCAAACCGTTGCGGGATCGTTGTCCCGACTCGAAATTAGCATCGAGTTTGTCTTCGCCAATCGGTCACTCCCCAGTTCACGTCCCCCAGTTCAAATCGTTGTACGAATTCTATGAACTCTTTCCTAATGTGGCGGACTTCGCTTAGACGTCACTGGTTTGCCGCCGCGTTTTCCTTCGTCACTGTCATTGCCATCGCGGTGGCTGTGGTGTTGTACGCCCCGCGGCAGTACCGTTCCGTTTCCAAGCTGCTGTTGCGCGTCGGCTACGAAAGCGCAACGTTGGACCCCACGATGTCGGTCGTCGGGAACCCCGACGCCCCGGTCAAGACTCGCGAAGACGAGGTCGAAACGACGTTGGACGTGATGCACAGTCGGACGATCATCCAGGATGTGGTCGAGCGTCTTGGCCCCGACTTGATCCTTGACGAAAAACTTCCCAGTGCCGACGGTGCCTCTGAAGAGCCATCGAAAAATCGTCTCGCAACATGGATCGGCTCGTTAAAGACCTGGGTCAGCAACATTGATCCGATCAGTTCCGAAGAGCGAGCGATCCGGGCGTTGGAAAACTCGATTGATATTTCGGCGTCAGAGAAATCGAGTCTGGTCAAGGTTGAGTTCGAGTCAAAGAACCCTCAGGTTGCTCAGACGATCGTCTCCACTTGGGTCGATGCCTATTTGGCTCACCACGCGCAAGTCAATCGCACCCGCGGCACCTACGCTTTCTTTCTGGAACAGGACACGGAGCTGAAGCAGCAACTTGATGAGGTTCAAAGCAAAATTCGAGACGCCAAGAACGCGGCCGGATTTGCCACTCTCGATGGTCGCCAAACCCTTTTGGAAACACAGCTTGAAAAGGTTTCCAGCGAACTCTTTAAAGTCGAAGCGGATCTGGTCGAGTTCGGGATGCGTGCTGAAACCTATGCCGACCTGTTGGCAAACTCGGTCGCTCGCACCGTGACGGAACAAACCAGCGGACTTGAACGGAAGTCGCACAACGACATGAGGACGACCCTGTTCCAGTTGGAAGTGCTTGAAAACGAGTATGCTGCGAAATTCAAAACGGGCCATCCCAAGCTGACTTCGATTCGCGAACAACTCGAGAAAGCTCGCGAGATCGTTGACGCTCAAGAGTCGGAACTGACGGAGTCTCGGGAGGTGATCAACCCGACGCACCAACAACTGTTCGCCAGCCAGATTGTTGACCTGGCTTCGGAAAAGTCGCTTCTGGAACGTAGGAAGAAACTGCAAGAACAACGGGACTACCTGCTCACCGAAATCAATTCGCTGAACGAACACGAACAGCGGCTATCCAAACTGCAACGCGACGCCTCGGTTCTGGAGGAACGCTACAAGCTGCATTCGGTGATGCTCGAACAGGCGCGGTTGAACGAGGAATTGGAATCACACCGGATCACCAGTATCAACGTGTCCCAGCCGGCGACGCTGGAGGAACGGCCTGTCTCGCCGAACAAGCCGCTTTGTGCGATGGCCGGCCTGATCGCCGCGTTCGGCTTGGCGATGGGTGTTCCCGTCTTGCTGGATTTTCGGTCGTACCTGCCGATCGACCCGGCGCCCCAATCGCTCGGTCCTGAATCGGCGGCGTTGTGGGAGGAATCATCGTCTGACTTGGCCGAGCCGCCGGATCACGTCAGTCCGTCGGTGCCGATCCGGATCGACAAAGCGGAAGTCGTCAGGCGCGAAACCGAGGCTGAATCTCCCGTGGCTACGCGTCCACGTTGATCAACGTCCCCCTGGGAAGTCATGTTTCGATCCGACGCTTACTTGCAACGCATCACGACGTTCGGGGTTTGGGCATTACCGATCCTGACGTTCACGATCCCGAGTCGTCTGGAACCGTCCACGTTCGCTTCGCTTGATCCGCTTGTGATGGTCAAGCTGCTGATCTTGCTGGTCGTCTTTTTTGCCGGCTCGGCTGCGATCCTCGCCCGGCTCCCCGATGCAAAGACGCGATGGGTGTTGCGCCCCCTGTATCCGTTCTACCTGTATTTCGCCTGGGCGATTTTCAGTGTTCTGTGGACGCCGCGGCCGGCGATTTCGCTCTGGCAAGCCGGCGGGTTGGCGAGTCTGCTGGTGCTGGCGTCGCTGATCGCGTTGGTGGCAACCCGGCAAGACCGCACCGAAGCACTGTTGCGCATGCTCGGACAAATGTTGCTTGCGTTCAGCATCTTTGTGATCGCCATCCAACTTTTCGTTCCCGATCTTTCTGGATTGGATCGAGGCCTGATGATGGGCGGCAACTCCGGAATAGTTCACCCGACGGCGGCAGGTGCCAACGCATCCATCGGCTTGTTGATCTGCGTGCTCTGCCTGTTTGTCGGAAAATACAGGTGGGCGCTGCGGGGGGCGCTGATCGGCGGCGTGGTTCACGGGACGGTCTTGTTCTATGCCAGTAGCCGGATGGCGCTGTTGATGGCTGCGTTGACGGTCGGCATGGTGTTGTTTTTCTACGCCAGCAACTTGGTTCGTGCCGCGACAATCAGCCTGTTCGCGGTGCTGCTGCTGGTGATCGTACTGGTCGATCCGTCGTTCGGCTCGGTCCTCGATTCCAGGAGTCCGACCGTTCAGTACATCACGCGTGGGCAATCTGCCCGGCAATTGACCAAGGTGTCGGGCCGTGAAGAAATGTGGACGAAGGTTTGGCGGGAATACACGAAATCCAAGTGGATCGGGCACGGCTACTTCATCACCAGCGAAGAGGGAAGGCTTGAAGTCTGGTCGCTGAAAACCAATCACACGGCGCATAACATCTACCTTCAAGTCCTGGTGTCGACCGGTGTCATCGGTCTGCTGTTTTTCCTCGTGGCGATCGGCAATCTGGTCGTCAAATTCAGCCGCTTGGTCCAAGGCGATCGTTCGATGCAAAACTTGGCCACCACACTTGCCGTGGTCGCCATTTGGTACTTCGGCTGGTCGCTGTTGTGTGTTTCGTTCATGGGTCCGGTGCGATCCGAATCCGTGGTCTTCTTTGCCTTGATCGGGATCGCAATGGGCCGGTTGCCGAGCCTTGCCGGGGAAACGAGCACAACAGGCCGACAGGCTAGAACGCCCCTTTTGACCTGAGCGTTCTCTCGGCCACGCTGGCGGTGTCCAGCACCTCCGCCTTCGTGCCCTGAGCGTACTTCAGCAAAAACGGACGGACGAAACGCGTGTCACCGATCACCAATTCTTCTTCCTGGTGCACTTGGATCTCTTCGCCCGCCCGATGGTCATACACCATCAAGTAGTCCAGTAGGTTCAGAACACGGATCCCCTGCCCATCGCGGTCATAAATACACAGGTAAGCGTATCCGTTTTCGCGCAGATGAGCGGTCTTGATGTCTCTGCCCAAGGTGTAGGGAACGATTTGAAGGATCCCGCGTTTGACCGCCTGGACGAACTGCCGCCCGGGAATGCCGTCTCGCATCAGGTTGATCGCGCCGGTGGTCGTGAACAAAGCGCGCGGATAATTCAATTCCTGGTGCTCGGTCACGGCGCCGTAGAGCACCTCGTACATCTCCAGATCGGAAAACTCCGGAGCGACCTGCAGCTTGTCGATATAAAACAACAACCGGTACACCGCCCCCGATTGATCCCGGATGGCGTTGACCCAGCCCTCTTTTCCGTCCTTGTTTTCCCCGTCGACGTACAGAGATGCCAGCAAGGGATCGGGGCGAATCATCCGACGGACCGCATCGCGACGACTCTCCGCCTTGACGTAACTGCGTGAAGGCGATTGGTAAGCGGCCTTTTCTGGCATGGGAAAGCGTCCAAAGCGAGTGCACAAAACGTCCTTCACGATCAATCGTATCTGCCCTCGCTCCGATCATCAATGTTCGCGTTGTAGAAAAACGATTTGTAGACGTCAGGGCAGGGCATCGCAGGTCGCGGCCGGCATCTGACGCGAAACGGGTGCCCGATCTGAAAAAAACATCAGCAAATTGGCGCAATCGTTTGACACATGTCCCGCTGCTGTCCGCTTGGAGTCCTATCAACGGACCCTTCACCAGCTCACTTCAGTCACGGGAACTCGAACCATGTTAAGAAAACTGACCTTTTGCCTCGCTCTGGCAGGATTTTGTGGCGTTGCCAATGCAGGCGTGTTCGCCTTTGACGACGGCCCGACTCGCGTCGTCATGATTGACGGCACTTCGGCCAATGACGAGTGCGAAATCAAGTTCCGGGACGACGAAGATGACGATGCGATCGAATCTGGTCGAGTCGAAGTGGAACTCAATGGCCAAGAGTATGAATTCGAAGCCGTGGCCGGCCCATACACCCGACTGTATGTCATCTTCCGTGGCTGGAACGGGGACGACACACTGACCGCGAAGGACCTCGCGCTCGATTTTCCCGAGTTTTTCTACATCTACTTTGATGGCGGAAACCACGACGACAATTTCGATAACCAAACCGACATCGACAGCACCGCACGTGGCGGCTACGGCGAAGACATCTTGCTCGGAGGCGGCGGAAACGATGACCTGGCTGGCGGACGAGATTTTGACATCCTGATGGGCGGCGACGGGAATGACGACATGAGTGACTACGGCGACGGAATCCGTGACGAAATGTACGGCGGCGACGGTGCCGACCACTTCGGACGAATCGTCTACCAACGCACCCCTGGCTCGCGACGCTACACGCTGATCAGCGGAAACCGATTCATGGACTACGACGGCAGCGAGGGTGACAGCTACGACTTCGAAGTCCAGTGATCCGTTCTGATCGGTAAACGCCAACGGCAGACGCACAAAGTGTGTCTGCCGTTTTTTGCGTTCGGAACCCTCGTCGAGGATTTGAAAACTGCAGCGTTGACGACGTCATTCAGGACAAAGCCGTTCCCCATTGGTCATTACGATTTTTCTGCAAGAACTGCTCGACGCGAGGCAGTTTGTCGGGACCACGAAAGTGCAGGAAGTGGGCCAGTTCAGCGCGGAAATTGGGCACTTGATCATGCTGATTCCAACGCCACGACAAGGGCGTTGGGGTCACACCGGTTCGCTTGACCATCATGCAAAAGTAAACCTGGTCGGCAAAACGTGTTTCTTCGACGCGGATCCCGAGCGATTGAATCGAATCGGCGATCGTTCTCACGTAATCGCGTGTGATCAGGATCACGCCGCTGTTGTACATGTCCCGAATCGTGAAATCGTCAGCAATTTGATCGTGAATGCGTTGCAAGAAACGTGGCGCCACCCAACCGGACGGCTTCATCGCGATTTCGGAAAACGGGACCTCAAACAGACTTGGCGATCCCCGTCGCACCAGGATATCGCTGTCCAGGATCGCAATCCGGTCATAATCAGAGTCGCACAATTCGACCAGCGCTTCCCAATAGGCGAACACGGGACGACGATACGTCTGGCTTTGCGTCAACACACGAAACGCCGCCTGATGCGTCTCGGCATAGCGGCGCATCCGAGGAATCGTGTGCTTCGCGACTTCGTCTTCGCCGATGCTGACGGTCAAGAGCAGATCGCGTGTCACGGGCGTTGAGTTGGTTTGGAGGGCGGGACAGTTCGACGACGAGGCAATCAGAGGCGGTGATTTGAAGTATATTCTCTGCTTCGGGCGTACCTTTCAACAAGAACGGTGTGGAGACGCAGATGAATTCCAAACGAGGCAACCCTTCCGACCGGCCCTACTCATGGCCCGAAGTGCGTCGCCAATTTCGACTCGCGCCCCATCTCGTTCACCTCGCCCCGATGCTGTTTGCCTCGCATCCGCGCCCGGTGCGTCGCGCCCTGTCCAGATATCGAAGAATCCTGGATCGCAACCCGAAACGGGCACACGACGATTTGGAAATCAATGATGTGCGCGTTCTTTGCCGAGCGGCATCGTATTTCGGCTGCTCGCCGAATCAGATCGCGCTGACCGACAGCACGACGATGGGGCTGGGACTGGTGCTGACCAGTTTAGATCTTGACGAAAACGACGAGATCCTCCAAAGCGAGCATGGGCATTATTCGTCAGATGCATCGATCCGCTACGCGTTGGATCGCTCCCGAGCCAAGCGGGTCGAAAAAGCACTTTATGATCACCATGCGCCCATGGATGCCAGTGCGGACGTGATGGTCAACCAATTGCTGTCCGGTGTCAGCGATGCCACCCGCGTGGTCGTGGTCACGTGGGTGCATTCATCAACGGGTGTCAAGCTGCCGCTGTCCACGATCGCTCAGCGCATCACCCATCTGAACCAGGACCGCGCCGCCGAGCAAAAGATTCTGTTGGTCGTCGATGGCGTCCACGCGTTGGGCGTTGAAGATTTCAACCTCCAGGAGGGAAGTTGCGACTTTTTCATCGCCGGCTGCCACAAAACCCTGTGCGGTCCACGTGGAACCGGCATCATCTGGGGCAGCGAAGCGGGCTGGAAACGCGTTCGCCCCACGATCCCGCCGTTCGGAGCGGAACGTATCGAATGTTGGCGCAAGGGGCTCGTCGATTCCGCCGCCATCGGGCGACGGATGACACCG
>NZ_JBFHKV010000392.1:0-6963 GCF_041595215.1 Stieleria sp.
CGAACCGTCCGGTGCGGTGCAGACATCGGCCGGTCGGAACCAGCGGTCGGTGGTTCCCGTCATCAATGGCTCGATCGTCGCGGTGTATCCGGCGCCATCGGGCTTGGCGGGGTAAGCGCGGACCATGTTGGGGCCGGGGTCGCAGTGGATGATCTGGTCCCAAAATCGTTGCGGCAACAACCGGCCTTCGTAAAAGCAGATGCCGCTGGGCGAGCCGGCACCGGTTTGCAGCATGTTGGGGACGACACCGGGATCGTTCAGGTGCCAGTGACGGTGCATGATTTCGTCTTCTTGGTTGATCCGTTCCTCACGCCAACCGCCGCCGGTGATCTCATCGCGATAACCGTAGTTGCCGTGTTCCATCACAAAGTTGATTCGCGTGCCGCGGTTGCCGTCATCGTCGTTGTCACTTTGCCAGAGCGTGCCGAACGAATCGACGGTGGTTTCCCAGTTGTTGCGAAAGTTGTGCGCCAGGACTTCGAAATTGGAACCGTCCAGATCGCATCGAAACGGCATGCCGCCGTACAACGGTGCTCCGTTGTCGATGACGGGGCGGCCGTGAATGTCGATGACCGTTTCGCCATCGGCGTCTTTGACTTGCTCGCCGGTGTTGCCGAAGTTCCAGTAGAGTTTTCCGTCGGGGCCGAACAGAAACGAATGGCCGGAGTGGTCGTGTTGGGGGTTGCCGACTCCGGTGAACATCGCGGTCTTGCTGTCCGGCACGTCATCGCCATCGGTATCGACGAAACGCCAGACGTTGGGCGAGGCGGTGACGATGACATCGGTACCGGTCGCGTTTTCGAGCACGCAGATGCCCATCGCCGAATCGATGTCGCGGCCTTGGTAAAACGTCTTGGCATCGTCCATGACTCCATCGCCGTCGGTGTCCTCCAGGATCATGATCCGATCCCCTTCGGGGCGTGCGCCTTGATTGCGTCGATAATTCATCACGTCACAGACCCAGACGCGTCCGCGCGAATCGATATCCAGGTTGGTCAGGCTGCGGAGCAGTGGTTCGCTGGCCGCCAGGGTGGCTTCCAGACCTTCGGCGATCGTGATTCCCTTGATCGCGTTGGCAGGGTCGCGCTGGTCACCGTCGCTGGAGTTGTCCGGGGCGTTGCCCAGGGACGCCGGTGCGGCGCCGGCGTAGACGGCCAATCGGACGCTCGTGCTGGTGCCGCCGTTTTGACGCGTCCCTCCGGAGTCCAGGGCTCCGGTCGCCGTCAGCCGCGTGTAGCCCTCGGGGACCTTGAAGTGGATGACGCTGTTGGCGTGGGTCCCGATGGCGTGTTTTCCGATCACCTGGCCGTCGACCGACCAGGGGGCTCCACTGCAGTTGAGATCCTTGCCAACGCTGCCCCAACCGGTCGTCGCGGCGTGCCATCCCAAGTCGACCAGTGACAGCGATCCGGCAGGACCGTGCAGAGTCGGGTCCACCCAGTCGACCCAATCGCATGCGAATCCATCTCCGCCGTCATCGACGATCAGAAACAAGTCCGACACGCCAGCGATCGAAGTATCTATTTCGACGCGATGGCGTTTCGTTTGACTGGTCAGCGTGCCGGAAAGGAAGATCGGTCTTGCGGATTCAGTCGACTCTTTTTTTTTTGCGCCGTCAATTGAAACCGCTTGGCGGTTTCTTCTTCATCGAAATCATCGGGTCGTTCGTAATCTTGATCTTCCAGCAGACGTTTGATTCCGATCGGTTCTTCGCCCAACGAGGAGCCCTCCGGACCGATGGTTTCACCCGCGGTCCAGAGGATCGCGTTGGTCACCAAACGTCGCACGTCGTCGTTGCCCCAGTTCCAATGGTAGTGTCCGCCGGTGAAGCCGAAGGACCGGCCGCCGTCGGGGCGATCGTAAGCCCAGGCGACCGTTTGGGGTTCGCCCGCGGCAACACTCTTGCGAACGTGGGGATTGCCATGGTGTGGCCCGTCAGGCCGCTTCATGGTGTGATCGGGGGCGACCGCGGAAAGAATTGGCGTGACTTTGCCGAGTTCCGTAAACCGCAGGTGGAAGTACCACTCGTCGTCGGTTGCAAAGGGCTCGACGCCGCGTGTGATCGGATGGTCGGGCAGCGACTTGAATTCCGCCACCCAATGCGGATTGACGCTGTAGTTGATTTCGAAGTGGCCGCCGAGAAGCTCTTCCCAGTCTTTGCCGGGTTCACCGGGAACCATCTCGACCGCGTAGTGCAAGCACACTAACCCCGTTCCTTCGCCGAGACGTTGACGCAGTTGGTCGCGATGGTTCATCGCGACATGCCGCCCGCCGCCGTCGCAGTAAATGACGATCGTGTCGGCGGCGGCGATTTGGTCATCCGACGGCCAGCCGCGAACGAGCGTGACCCGAGCGGTGTCGCTGCTCTGTTGGATCGCGTCTTGCAGGACGCGAAGTCCCGCAAAGTGTTCATGAGCGCCGAATCGGTGCGACGGTGGACCGGCGACCATCAGGATCTGTTTGATCTCCGAGTCCGCGGCTGTTACCGGGGCGGCGGTCAAACCGAGGGAAAAGCAAACCGTCACGGATGCCAGGACGGTAACGAGCCAAGATCGATGTCGACGCATCATTTCGAAAAGCCTCGGGAGGCAGGCGGGGCAGGAAGCGGGCAGAAGGGAGCGGTCCGACGGCACCGCATTAACGGCACCGCAACCGCCCTAGTCTAGCAGCAACGCCCGCGCCGGGGGAGTCAGAGGGGCGGTACTGAGTACCCAGTACTCAGTACTAAGTACCCAGTACCCAGTACCCAGTACCCAGTACCCAGTACCCAGTACTCAGTACTCAGTACTCAGTACTCAGTACTCAGTACTCAGTACCCCAAACCCCAAACCCCAAACCCCAAAAAAACCACCGTTGGGGGGTTGTTAAACCCGTCTGGTTTTCTAGTCTGTTGACGTTCTGTTTCGAATCCATGCGGGAGCGATCAAACATGGCAGGTGTGAACCGGTTTACAGAACTCTTGTTTTGGCAGAAGTCGCGAACGTGGTCGAAAGAGATTTTTCAACGAACCCGCCGCGATCCCTTCGCCTTGGACCGTCGCTTGGTCGTCCAAATCAATGACTCCTCCGAGTCCGTGCTGGCAAACATTGCCGAGGGGTTTGGCCGAGGAACTCAAGGTGAATTCGTCCAGTTTCTAGGCTACTCCCTCGGCAGCCTGAATGAGACTCAGTCGCACTTGGTGGCCGCATTCGATCGGGACTATCTGGAACGAGAGGACTACAGGGCGCTGTTCGCCCAAGGCACCGAAATTCGCAAGATGATGGTCGCCTTCATGCGCTCGATGGTGAAGACAGGCTCCGGTGTCAAACACATCCGAAAATACAAATCGTGGTCGGATGAAGTCTGGGAGATGTATGAGAAGTTCACCGGAAAACAACGCCCAGAGCTGTATCGGTCGTGAATCGGGGAACTCCGCCCCCCGAAACCTGCGTTGTGGTTGACTTTGGGGGCGGGATGGGTTCGAACTAATGCATGGAAATCGACCGACAACGCATTCAAGACGATTTGCGGGGCATCGTGCGCGGCGACGTGATGTGCGATGCCGTGTCGACGACGTTGTACGCCACCGATGCGAGCATTTATGAAATCCAGCCGGTCGGCGTGGTGCGGCCGCGTTCGGCCGCCGATGTGGTCGCGTTGGTGCAGTACGCCGGCGAGCAGGACTTGCCGATCCACCCGCGCGGCAGCGGCAGCGGTGTGGCGGGGGAGTCGGTCGGCCCAGGACTGGTGGTCGATTTCTCGCGCTACATGCGTCGGATGCAATTCGATCCGCTCAAGTCGCTCGCGACGGTGCAAGCCGGGCTGCCGATCGCGGAACTCAATCGCAATCTCAAACCGCTGGGCCGCTGGTACGGACCCGACCCGGCGACCCGCAGCATCACAACGATGGGCAGCGTGCTGGCGATCAACGCGTCGGGCAGCCACTACTTGCGCAGCGGTTCGGCCCGCGACAACATCGAATCGCTGCGTTTCGTCACCGTGGACGGCGAATTGCTGGACGTCTCGAAGCATCATCCCAACGATCCGGGAACGGTCGGCCGACTGGCCCGTGGGTTGCTGGAGATTCAGACGCAATATCAAGACTGTTTGGAAAAACTAAAAGACGCACCGCCGGCCCGTGGCGGCTATCGGTTTGACGGCCTGGTCGACGACCTGGGGCGTGTTGATTTGGCGAAGTTTCTGGTGGGGACACAAGGAACGCTGGGGCTGATCGTAGACGCCACGGTTCAGACGGAACCGATTCCGAAGCATCGTGGGGTCGTGATGCTGTTCTTCCATCGCTTGGAATCAGCGGCGCGGTGCGCCGTGCGGTCGCTGGGTTATGGACCGGTTGCATGCGACCTGATGGGGCGGCGGTTGCTGGGGATCGCGCGGGAAACCGAGCGGCAATTTGAAGAGGTCTTGCCGCAGGAGGCCGAAGCGATGTTGTTGCTGGAGCTTCAGGGGGACTCGCTCGCCGAACTGACCGACCGCATTGAGATCTTGCGCGATGATTTATCACGTGGACCGGACGCCGCATTCGTCGCCACTTCGGCGACCGACCAGGCCACCCGAGACCAGTTCTGGGCGCTATGCCGTCGCGTCACGCCGCGGCTGAGTCGATTGAAGGGGCCGGGAATGCCGATTCCGTTCACCGAGGACATCGCGGTGCCGGCGGAGAAATTGCCGGAGGCGTTGGCGGCGATTCAAAAGACGTTGCGAGACAACGAATGCACGGCCACGATTTTTGCCCATGCCGGTCATGGTCATCTGCACGTGCGGCCGTTTGTCGATTTGTCGTCCGCCGCGGAACGCAAGAAAATTCGTCGGGTCGCCGAACAGGTCGCCGAAGTCGTCTGGCAATTCAATGGGCACGTCAGTGTCGAGCATGCCGCCGGGCTCAGCCGCAGCGCGTTGTTGCCCAAGCAGTTCGGTGAGTTCTGGCCGGCGATGGGACAGGTCAAGCGGCTCTTCGATCCACATCATCGGTTGAACCCGGGCAAGCTGTTCGGGGCCGTCCTGCAACAGCCCAACGAAAACATTCGTCCGATCGGTGAGACGATCGAAGTCACTTCGGATACGCGAACGCTGATCAAGGCCGCCGACCGGATCGTGCAGGCGGCGCGGATTCAAAACACCGCCGTTCCCGAATTGCCGGTTCTGCAGCAGTGGTCGCCCGGCCAGATGATCGACGTGGTGGCCGAGTCGTGTAACGGGTGCGCCCGCTGCAGGACGACGGCGAATTCCGAGCGGCAATGCCCGGTGTTTCGCACCACGCGGAGCGAAGAGGCGTCGCCACGTGCGAAGGCAAACTTGTTACGCGGGGTGTTGAGCGGCAAGATCGAGGTCGAAGCGCTGACCGGTGATCGGGCCAAAGCCGTCGCGGACCTGTGTTTCAATTGCCATCAGTGCCGATTGGAATGTCCCGCCAGCGTGGATATCCCCAAAATCGTCGGTGAATTGAAGGCCCAGTATGTGGCGACCAATGGCCAGCCGCTGTCGGATCGATTGATCTGCCGGCTCGATATCATCGCCGCGATCGGTTCTCGGTTCCCTTGGCTGTCCAATCTGTTGATCCGCAACGGACTCTCACGGTGGCTGGCCGACAAGTTGTTCGGGTTGACGGCCTCACGCGAATTGCCGCCGATCGCATCGGGCAGTTTCATGCGGTATTCCGCACGCCGCCGCTGGACCAAGCAGCCGGCCGGCGAAGGCGCCAAGGTGCTTTATTTTGTCGACCATTACGCGAACTATCACGATCCCGACCTCGGTCGCGCGTTGGCCGAGATCCTGCAACAAAACGGGATCGCGATTTACGTCCCCACGTCACAGTCCGGCAGCGGCATGGCGCGGATCACGGCGGGGGATTTGAAAGGCGCCCGCCGTATCGCGCGCCGGAATGTGCGGATGTTGGCCGAGGCGGTTCGATCGGGCTACCAGATCGTTGCCACCGAACCGGCGGCGGTGCTCTGTTTGAAACACGAGTACCCCAACCTGCTCGACGACGAAGACGCCCATCTGGTCGCCAAGAACTCTTTCGAAGCGTGCGAGTTTCTACGTGGCCTGCACGCCGAAGGAAAACTGGATCGCGAGTTTCAATCCATCGACCTGGAATTCGCCTACCACCGGCCCTGCCATTTGCGTGTCTTGGATCCGGACATCGCATCGATCGAATTATTGAAATTGATTCCCGGCTTGAGTGTTCAACATGTTGAAGCCGGATGTAGCGGGATGGCCGGAACCTGGGGATTGCAGCGAAAGAACTATCGCAATAGTCTGCGAATCGGTTGGCCGATGATTTCGGCTCTGCGGCACAGCGGGGCGCAACTTGCGTGTACCGAATGCAGCGCTTGTAAAATGCAGATCCAACACGGGACCGACCTCCAGACCCTTCACCCACTCAAGCTGCTCGCGTATGCCTATGGCCGATTGCCGAAGGTCGGTGAGGAGCTCGGATTGCCACCCGGATGACTTCCACCGCCCCGTTGCGTATTCTGCTGTTTGCCGGTGTCCGTGATGCGGCCGGTTGCGACGTCGCCAACGTCTCGGTCGATCACCCCGTCACCGCGGCAAAAGTCATCGAGACCGTGGCGACGCAGATCCCCGCGGCGGCCCCGTTGATCGGCGTCAGCCGGTTGGCCGTTGATGGCCAGTACGTCGCGGCGGATCACGTGATCGAACGCACCGACGTGGAACTCGCGTTGATCCCGCCGGTCAGCGGCGGTTAGCCGAGACGGTCCGCGAGGTTGTTACGCGGACGGCGGTTTGCGCCGGCTTTCATTTCCCGGAAACGTGTTGATGATTTTCATTCGCCTTGTTCAGACAGCGATCGAACTTTCCGATTGGTCGTCCAAAATTGATGATCCGGATACCGGGGCACATGCCTGGTTCGCCGGAGTGACGCGGCGAAAAACAACGACGGCTTCGGGGGCCGTGCGGATCACCAAGACGCTTCATTACCAGGCCCATGAATCGATGGCCGAA
>NZ_JBFHKV010000393.1:0-6921 GCF_041595215.1 Stieleria sp.
GATGCCGCCGGCGAACCCAAACCGGAAACAGGAAAGAAACGAACCGTCACGTGGCAACAGATTGAAAGCGACGACAACCTGGGCATGGTCGATCTGAACGGACCGCTGTCCAACGAGAAAGATGCCGCCGCTTACCTGTTTGCCACCTTCACCGTCGACGGCGAAGAAACGCCGATGCCGGCACAGATTCGCATCGGCTGCATCACCGCCAACAAAGTTTGGATCAACGGCAAACTCGTGTCCAGCAACGAAGTCTATCACTCGGGAACCCGCATCGACCAATATGTCGAAGACTGCGAGTTGGTCGATGGCGAAAACACGGTGATGATCAAAGTCATGCAGAACGCCCAAACCGAACCCTGGGCACAAGATTGGCAATTCCAGTTCCGACTGACGCGTCCCGACGGATCGGCGATCAAAACGAATGTGTTGTAGCGGAAACGCGTTGGTGTTTGGGCGTTAGCCGACACAGCGAAGTGACGCGTCGTTTCCTCGGATTGGAGGCCGTAGGCTCGCGCCAAACGGCTGATCATCGTTTGACATCAGCCGGTTCGCGCCAGCGTCCGGGCGGCGGCTGCATGGATGTTGACGTTTTGGTGCGGGGCGTGGGCAGAACGCCTGACATGCGGAACGCCTGGCGGCGTTGCAGATGCGCCTAAAGGCTGGACACCAACGTAGCGTCTGAAGGCTGGACAGCAGCGCGATTAACGCTCTCGCGCGGGGCCGATGCGTTTGAGCACCTGTTCGGTCGGCTCCGGTTCGATCGCTTCGAGTGGGCTGTCGTCGCGGGCGAAAAACATTAGATGTTGCCACGGCAATTCGTTGTATTCGCGCACCAGCTTGAACCCGTTGGCGTGGTATTCCTTCATGATCTGACGCTTCGACATCTTGTGCAGCAGCTTGATCGGAACCGTCGGATCTTCTTTTCGGTACTCCAGCAACGCCACGACTCCGGTAGGCGTCAAGGAACGCCGAATCTCCCAGAGCATGGATTGCGGGTGCGAAAACTCGTGATAGACATCGACCATCAACAGCAAGTCGATGGTGTTCTCCGGCAACTTGGGATTGTCGATCGTTCCCAACACCGGGCGTATGTTTTTCAGGCCGAATTGATCGGCGCGTTGACGGAGTTTCTGCAACATCTCCGGCTGGATGTCGACGGCATAGACGGCTCCTTCCGGCCCGACCTTTCTGGCCATCGGCAGCGTCCAATAACCGTTGCCACAGCCGAGATCACAAAGCACCATTCCCGGCTTGAGTTCGAGTTTCTGAAACGATTCGGAAGCACTTTCTTCTTCGTCGCGTTCCGGTCGCACCAACCAGGACGCGCCGAGATGGCTCATCGGTTTAGCAACGACACGTCCCAGATAACTTTTGCGTGCCTGCTCCTTGGGTTTTTCGTCAGCCGCTTGAGAGGTCTCGTTTGCCGACGGCGAACTCTCTTCAACGGCGGCGTCTTGTGCGACGGCAGCGTCTTGTGCGACGCAGTCCGGATGAAGCGTCAGGATTCCACTCAACGCGAACGCGACCATCAAGCAGCATGCAACGCGCATCACGCAAAGCTGGGCGGGTGAGATCATGGATGGCATGGTGGTGGAAGCTTCCAGCTTGCGTATGTTTCACAACGGCTGCAGGATGCAATGGCAATCAGGATGCTGACCCCACTTTGGCGACCGAATGCGTGCTTAGCATTCCAGATCGTCAACGACTTTGGACAACGAGAACTCGGGTTCGAACGCACCGTCGAAGGGGTAAACGTCGTCAAAGTCTTCACGACGATCCGACTCGCTCTTTCGCATCTGCTCAATGCGAATCAGATTGTAGACGATTTCACCGAAGTCGCTGGTCGACTTGATTCCCCACGACCCCAAGACCATGCTGCCCAGGTAGCCGTATTGGTCGATGGCGTATCGACGACAGGCTTCACAGAGTTGCTGGCCGGTGATGTGTTTGGGCCGCCCCTTGGACATCGATTCCGCCGACACGGCGGCTTCGGTCAGCTCGGGCAGATGCTCGTGGGCAAACTGCAGGGCTTCTCGGATGAACTGATAAGCCTCGTACTTGTACCGCGCGTCCTCCTTCAACAATTTTCGCATCGCTTGGAGGGGCGAGTTGGTCAATTCATTGCTCATGTCGCGGTCTATCTTGATTCGATTTTATCAGATTCATCACACCGTCGTCCTCGACCAATCGTCAAGCGTCTCGGGTGCCGCCTTTGCGCCCGCTGCGGCGGGGTTTGGCTGGCGGCGGAGCCTTGGTCACGCGAACGACTTGGTCGACACTTAACAGTATCCTCCGTTTGTCCTCCGTCCGCACCATCAATTGTTGCGAAAGAATGTCGTGAGCCAAGACCGAAGCGTTGCCTTCTCGGGTCAAAATCTCCGCACCGATCGGCGGCAGCTCGGCCGCCAGCGCCTCATAGGTCTCAAACTCATAGCGTAAACAACATTTTAGTCGCCCGCATCGCCCAGAGATTTTTGTCGGATCCAGGGTCGATCGTTGCAGTTTAGCCATCTTCATCGACACCGGCGGCATCTTGCTCAAAAACGTCGCACAGCACAGCGGTTGGCCGCAATCGCCATAATCGGCCAGCAGCTTAGCCTCGTCGCGGACGCCGATCTGCCGCATTTCGATCCGGGTCTGGAACTCGCCGGCCAGATCGCGGACCAACTGGCGAAAATCGACCCGCCCCTCGGCGACGTAGTAGACGACGATCCGTTCTCCGCCGAGCAGCCGTTCCACGTCCACCAGGTCCATTTTCAACGCCCGCGCGTCGACGCAGCGTTGACAGATCGCCAGATCATCGCGGGTCTGCCCCTGAATGTGTTCCCACTGCTTGCGGTCGTCCTCGGAAAGCCTTCGGACGATCTTTCCCGCCGTCGGTTCGTTCATCGAATCCAGCGCGTTGGGCGTCGCTTCACAGAGCACCGTCGCGATCTCGGTCCCGCGTTCGGTCCGCGCGACCACCTGGTCGTTATAGCGAAAACTCTCCCGCGCACTGAGCACGCCGAGGATTCGCATGGAGCCGAACCGGGCGACATATTCCCAGTTTTTTTTCGGTTTGGGCGGTTCCGATTCCGTCACACGTTCCGGCAGATCCGGACTCGTCATTCTTTGGCCTCGGCCGTTTTCGCGACGGCGGGTTGCCACGCCCAACGTTGCCCGGCGGTGACAATGCCGTTCTTGCGGGTGCCGACGAGCAATTGCCCAGCCCCCCGAAAACAGAGCGCCCAAACACCGCTTTCGGCACCGATCGTCGACACGCTGCCTCCGGATGCAAAGTGGATTTTGCCACTGACTTCAGATGCCGCAATCTGGCCGGCGTCCGAGACGGCGATTCGGGTGATCCAGTCCGTGCCCTTGGCGATCGATTCCGGTTTCGCATCCGGTTTGGCTTCGACACGGTACAGATTGCGATCGGCAGAACCGACGATCAGCGACGCATCGCTTTCATACGCCACACACCATGCGGTCTCTTCACCCACCGCCACGGCCCCGGTGCTTTCCAGCTCGGGCCATTTCAGCAGATGGACTTTTCCTTCACCATCGGTGGCGGCCAACTGGGTCTTGTTGGGAGAAAACGCCAGCGACGTAATTGACGCCTGACTGAGTTCCACTGATTTGGACACCTTGGCGTCAGCGATGCTCCAGGCAAACAGTTTCCCCGATTCGTTCCCCGCGACGATCATCTGGTCATCGGGTGAAACGAGGATTTTTTGGCACCATCGTTCAAAGGCCCCCTCGTGGGTCGTTGGCGTTTTGGCGTCGACATCGTAGACGACCAAGTTGCCCTTGTAGTCCGCGCTGGCGATCTTCTTGCCATCGGACGTGGTCGCCACCGTCCACACGGCCGCGGGATGCTCGTAAAGCTGCTCCAGTTGGCCGGGCGCGTCGGCTTGGAACCTTGCGACCGATCCGGGGCGTAACAGCAATCCGGTTGCCGTGCCGGCGACAAAACTTCCGTCACCGGCAGCGGTAATCGAGGTGATCCAAAGCGATTCGGAATCGACGGCTTGTCCGCCGCCGGAATCGTCAGCTTGGCAAGAGAGCGTCAGCAGACCAAGAAATAACGCGGCTAAACAACGGATTTTCATGAGTCGCATTTTGAGCAAGGAGGGAATCGAGGGGGGGAATCATCAAGCTTCATTGTAACGCTTTCTGATCACGCCATCCTACTCGTCGGTCACGCAACCTTCGCTGGCCGATTTGACGGTCTTGATGTACTTGTACAGCGTCCCCCGATTCGCCTTGAGCGCCGGGGCTTTCCAAGCCGATTTCCGCGATGCGATTTCTTCGGCCGACAGCGAAACATCCAGCGAATTGGTTTCCGCGTCGATGGTGATTTGGTCACCGTCCTGGAGCAATCCGATCGGGCCACCGAGTTGCGCTTCGGGGGTGACGTGCCCGACGATGAACCCGTGGCTCCCGCCGCTGAATCGACCGTCGGTGATCATCGCGACGTCGGATCCCAAACCGGCTCCCATGATCGCACTGGTCGGCGTCAACATCTCCGGCATTCCGGGACCACCTTGCGGGCCTTCGTACCGGATGACGACGACGTCGCCTTTCTGGATCTGCTTCTGCTCCAGCGCCGCCAACATTGCTTCTTCGCTGTCAAAGCAACGGGCCGGGCCGGTGAATTTCAATCCTTCCTTGCCGGTGATTTTTGCCACGGCACCCTCGGGCGCCAAACTGCCTTTGAGAATTCGAATGTGGCCGCTGGGTTTGATCGGTTTTTCAACCGTGCTGACGATCTTTTGCCCTTCTTTTAGTCCGGGTAGACCTTCGACGTTTTCGGCCAGCGTCTTGCCGGTCACGGTCAGACACGAACCGTCCATCAGTCCTTTTTCGAGCAGGTACTTCATCACCGCCGGCGTCCCACCGATCGAATGCAAGTCTTCTTGGACGAACTTTCCACTCGGTTTCAGGTCGGCCAGGTAGGGAATCCGATCGCTAACCGATTGGAAGTCATCGATCGAAAGCGGAACGTCAACGCTGCGTGCCATCGCGATCAAATGCAACACGGCGTTGGTGCTGCCGCCGAGTGCCATCACGGTGACCATTGCGTTTTCGAATGCGGCGCGCGTCATGATGTCGCGCGGCTTGATGTCCTTCTTCAACAACTCCAACATCGCTTCGCCGGCCAATCTGCACTCGTCTTTTTTCTGTTGATCTTCCGCCGGAGCACTGGCGGAATAGGGAAGCGACATGCCCAACGCTTCGATCGCGGTGGCCATCGTGTTGGCCGTGTACATGCCACCACAGGCTCCCGCGCCCGGACAACTCTTCTCGACGATCTCTTGACGCTCGTCGTCGCTGATCTGGCCGGCGATGAACTGGCCGTAACACTGAAAGGCGCTGACGATGTCCAGTTTTTCTCCGTTGCGGAACCCGGGTTTGATCGTGCCGCCGTAAACCATGATGGCCGGACGATTCAAGCGTCCCATCGCGATCAGACAACCCGGCATGTTCTTGTCACAGCCGGGAAGCGCGATCAGCCCATCGTACCACTGGGCCGCCATGATGGTTTCAATCGAATCGGCAATCAGATCGCGGCTTTGCAGGGAGTAGCTCATCCCATCGGTGCCCATCGAGATCCCGTCGCTGACACCGATGGTGTTGAAACGCATCCCAACCATGCCCGCCGCTTCCACGCCCTGCTTGACCTCGGCGGCCAAGTCCAGCAAGTGCATGTTGCAGCTGTTGCCCTCGTACCAAACACTCGCGATCCCGACCTGGGGCTTGTCCATGTCTTCGCGGGTCAATCCCGTCGCGTAGAGCATCGCTTGGGAGGCACCCTGACTTTTCGGCTGCGTGATTTTGCTCGAGTATTTGTTCAGCTGGGACATCGGTAACGGTGTTTGGGGAAAGGGGGATGAAGACGTGGCGTAAGCTTCCAGCTTGCGGTGGGGGCAAAAAACCGAGGCAGTTCATCGCACGGGAGCTCTGACGGCTATTATCATGATCGCTGCCCGTTTCACAATCCGCCGGACTTTCGGCGATCCCCGCCATCGGATTCCCCGCCATGCCCAACTTCCCGCGTTCAACCCTGCTGTCCGGATTGTCGTGCCTGGCCTTGCTGGCCGCCTGCCTGGTGCCCGCCGCCTGCTCGTCAGCCGCTGACACCTCCCCGGGCGATGAGGTTCCCTTGTTCGACGGAAAAACCCTCGACGGATGGAACGGTGACACCCAATGGTTCCGCGTCCAGGACGGTGCGATCGTTGCCGGCAGTGCGACGGAAAAAATACCCGCCAACCAGTTTCTGTGTACCGACAAGACCTATCGCGATTTTGAATTGACCGTCGACGCGAAACTGGTCGGTCAAGGCAATAACGCCGGAGTGCAATTCCGCACCAAACGCATCCCGAACGATACCGAAGTCATCGGCTATCAGGCCGACATCGGGTTCATGCCCAACGGCACCTGTTGGGGGGCGTTGTACGATGAATCCCGACGACGAAAATTTTTGGCCGAATCGCCTGAGTTGGCGATGAAGACGGTCAAACGCGGCCAGTGGAACACGCTGAAAATCATCGCCCGCGGCGACCGGATTCAGATCTTTTTGAACGGCGTCCAAACGGTGGACTACACCGAGCAAGATCCTGAGATCGAACGCGAGGGCGTGATCGGGCTGCAGGTCCACAGCGGGCCGCCGCTGGAGGTCTACTATCGCAACGTGCGCTTGAAAGAACTGTGAGCGGCGTTGGTCGTCGCCCGCGAGCGGAAAAAGGTCAGGCGGTGACTTGCGGAACGAGGAAACGATGACTGGGCCCACGGATGGCAGCGCGAACCCACGGATTTTTTGCACCCTGTCATCCGTGGGTTCGCGCTGCTATCCGTGGGTGTGCTTTTCGATGGATCGCCCGGGTAGAGGCCGTAGTGGACGAGGCGACGAGTCCTTGCCAATATGCCGACTGCAGA